>VBAL01000012.1:0-1066 GCA_005888595.1 Candidatus Segetimicrobium genomatis | reverse complement strand
GAGATCGCCGGTGAGGTCAGCAGAGTACCCTGTGTTCGTTGTGCTGCTGAGGGCCACGCTTTCCCTATAGAAGTTGCCGCCGATAGTCCAGCCCGAAAGGTCAAACGTGGCTCGGGCCATGGCAGGGGATACGTCCACCAGTCCCGCTTGGTTCTGCACATGCAGGAAGCTCGCGAGCTCGAACCCGACAGGTCCGAACGACCCGCTGACCACGGCGCCGTCGACGCCTTCGCATATGACACAACCCACCCAGCCCTCTTGGAAGAGCAGGCCAACCGGACCAAGCTGGTAAGTCTGCCGGCCAACACGCCAGTCCAGGCCGAAATAGGAGAATTCAAGCTGAGCGCGGTCGAACCCACCCTCAGTCCCGGGAAGAGTACCTGGGGCAGTTGTCCCGCCGAGTGAGAAGACCCCGCCGTCATTACCCAGATTCAGACGAATTGTTCCGGTGGCTCCGCCAGTCTTCCCGACGAACGTCAGCAGAGCCGCGCCCCACGACGTGCCAAGGGTGCCTCCGCCCCCTCCCCCTACTCCGCCTCCGACCTGGTTGGCCCCGAACGTGGCGTAGCGAAAGTCCAGCTCACCGGTGACCTTGGTCGAGCTGGTCGCTCCCTTCAGCGCGGTCAGCTCTTCCTCAACCGCCGTGACCCGCACGCCGAGGGCCGCCAGTTCTGCGCGGAACTCGTTAACGAGCCGCTGGATGGTCTGCACATCTGCTCGGGTGACCTGAGGCGCTGGCGCAGCTGCCGCCGGCGCAGGAATCTTGATGGCCTCGATACGCGCCAGGATTCTGGCGACGATCATGGCCACCTCGTACCGGGTTACTCCCCGATCGCCCTTGAAGGTACCATCCGGAAAGCCTTCGATGATGCCCTTCGCGGCGAGCTCAGCGATCGCGTCGAACGCCCAGTGGTCGGTCGGGACGTCCGCAAACGGCTGAGCAAACGCAGGAGAGACAACCGCGAGCACGAGGAGCGTTGCAACTGACACTGCAAGTGTCCTCATCTGCTCGTTACCCCCTTGAGTTGAGTACTTGAGCCTCCGGCCAGGCCGCGTGCAAACGAGT
>VBAL01000232.1 GCA_005888595.1 Candidatus Segetimicrobium genomatis | reverse complement strand
CATACGGATTTTGGGCGTAAGTCAGCCCGGTTTGCGCCAGAGCCTGAAGCTTGCGCGCCCATATGAGCCAATCGGGTTGGATGCTCATCAAGATGATTTCACCATAGAGAGGCCCGGTTCAACGTGAGCAATCAGAACATTCGCACAGGCCGATGCCTTCGGGCCAACTTCCAGTTCCCTTCTCTGTCCACAGCACCCACGCGCACTAGAGGCGTGGGCGGTCGCGGCCGAGGCGAGCACACACAGCGCGGCGATCGTGAACGTTCGACCCAGTCGCGTCATCGCTTGCCCTCCTCGGCGGTCGCCCGTCGTATCACCGTGACCTTCTCGTACGCTCCCCACATCTTCGTCTCGGTCACGCCCGGCTGGCTCACCCGCTGGACCCGCACATGGGCATTCTTTCCGCCGTTGGTGGTGTACGGTCGCCCGACCACCTCCCACTCGCCAGTTGAATCGGTCATGCGATTACCGATCTGAAGCTGCATGGGGAGGACACGAACTGTGCCCGGTGGCTCGGGCGGCGGCATCCCGGGTAGCGGAGGTTGTACCGGCTTGGCCTTGCGCTTCTTCTCTGGGCGCGGCCTAGCCACTCGTGTCGGCCTTCTTCAGCGCCTCCCATGCCGCTCGCTGCGTCGCGCGCCACGGCGTGCGCTCCCACGCGGTGCCGGTCGCGCTAGTCGGCGAGTGTTCCATCCCCGTCGTATAGAAGGTCGCGCGCCAGCCGCGCTCGTCGTAGCGCGTGAGCTGAAGGTCGTAGCCCCTGGCGGGCCATGTCGACGGTAATGTGTCCGATGCCTGACCAGGAGTCGAGCCAGGAGCACAGCGCGTCGCCCGGCCCTCACCCGGCTAAGGCGGCATAGAGCCGCCATTCGCCGGGGACACCTTTGAGGATATGTGTGCCCCGATCCTCGAACACGAGCCCCGAGCCCGCGACCAGATCCTTTACGGTGTTGGATACGAGGATTTCTCCGGCGCCGGCGAGCCCAGCAACTCGTGCTCCGATGTGAACGGCAATGCCGGTGAGCTTCGGCCCTATGATTTCGCACTCACCGGTGTGAAGACCCGCGCGAATGTCGAGGCCCATCAACCTGACCTTATCGCTGATCGTCTGAGCAGCCCGAATGGCGCGAGCTGGGCCATCGAAGGATGCGAGGAACCCGTCACCTGCGGTGTCGATTTCCTTCCCGCGGAACGCCGCGAGTTCACGCCGGACCAATGAGTGATGACGGTCGAGCAGTTCGCGCCATTGCCGGTCACCGAGTGCGGCCGCCCGCTCCGTCGCGCCCACGACGTCGGTAAATAGCACCGTAGCGAGCACCCGGTCGAGCTCCCGCGCATGTCGTGCGCCGGTCAGGAACTTCTCGATCTCATCTAGGATGCGGTCGCTGTCGCCAACGAACGGGAAGTGATCATCCCCCGGGAGTTCGACATACTTTGCGCCCGGGATGCGTTCGGCCATGTAGCGTCCATGTTCAACGCGGACGACGCGATCACCCGTGCGGTGAATGACGAGCGTGGGAACGCGGATCGCATCAAGGACATGTCGGGCGTCGATCTCGCGGTTCATTCGGAACAGCGTTTCGGCCGCTCCGGGGCTGGCGCCGTGACGCTCGTAGCCGGCACACCATTCGCGAAAGGCCGGATCGTCGGCTAGGCTCGGCGCAAATTGCTGGCGCGATGCACCAGTGCCCCACGCCTCGCGCAGCTCGGTGAGGCGCGCTTGGAATTGCTCCTGCGTGCTGCCCCACGTGTAGTCAGGCGCCCATGCTGGACGGGCGAAGCTCCCATAGAGCACGAGGGCGGCCGTTCGCTCGGGATAGGTCGCAGCGAACAGCAGGCACATCGGGCCCCCCTCGGAGATGCCCAACAGTGCGGCCCGTTGGGATCCGACTGTGTCCATGACCGCGCGCACGTCGTCCATGCGCTGTTCCAGAGTGGCCATCGACGCCGTCCGATCGGATAGGCCAGTGCCGCGCTTGTCGAAGAGGATCATGCGAGAGAACGATTGTAGTCGCTCGAGGAACCGCGCGAGCCGCGGTTCTTCCATGAAGTGCTCGACGTTCGAGACGAAACCGGGAACGACCACGAGGTCGAGCGGCCTACTCCCGGGAGCCCGGTACGCGATGCTGATGTCACCGCTGCGGGCGTATTTCGTCTTGGGCATCATACAAGCACTCCTGGCTTCGGTAGAGGCCAGAACCGCACGAAG
>VBAL01000011.1:11362-47494 GCA_005888595.1 Candidatus Segetimicrobium genomatis | reverse complement strand
GTACTGGTCCGTCAATTCAGGGCGGCCGTGGGGCGTGCGCTCTTGGAGATTCCCGCCGGGAGCGTCGAACCGGGGGAGACCATTGAGGCCTGTCTGCAGCGGGAACTGGCTGAGGAGATCGGCATGCGAGCGGGCCGCACAGATCACCTGATCACCTTCTATCCCTCGCCGGGGTTCCTGACCGAGGCCGTGCACGTCTACGCGGCCGGCGAGCTGACGCCGCACCGCCTCCAAGCCGAAGAGGAAGATCTCACCGTCGTTCGCGTCCCGCTGGCTCGGGCGGCGGCGCTGGTCGCGCACGGGGAAATCGTCGACGCCAAATCCATCATCGGGCTCCTGCTGGCCGCCGGTAAGGATCGGTCGTGACGGCGGCCGCGCTGCCCGAGGCCTTTGTTCACTCCATCGACAGTTTTCTGACCTATGCCCTCGCTGAACAAGGGCTCGCCGCTCACTCCGTCGAGGCCTACCGACGCGACCTCGGCGACTTCGCGGCTTTCGTCACGTCCCGCGGTGCGCCGTCGCCGTCAAAGGTGACGCGCGCGGCGATCACCGTCTACCTGATTAGCCTGCGCCGGCGCGGCCGCGCCGCAGCGACCGTGAAGCGTCGCACGGCCGCGATCCGCTCTTTCTACCGCTATCTGTTACGCGAGGAAGCCATCGATGCTGATCCGACGCTGGACCTGGCCACATCGAAACTGCCCCGCCGGCTGCCCCGCGTACTCACGGTGGAGGAGATCGAGCAGTTGCTGGCGACCCCGGATCCGTCAACTCCGGAAGGCACCCGGGACCGCGCCATGCTGGAGCTGATGTACGCGAGCGGGCTGCGCGTGTCCGAAACAGTCGGTCTGGAACTCAGTGATATCGATCTGGCCCATGAGGTGGTGCGCTGTGTGGGTAAGGGGAACAAAGAGCGGGTCGTGCCGGTCGGCACCCAGGCGGTGCGCGCGCTGCGGGCTTATCTGTCACAGGTCCGCCCACGGCTGGTCCGCGCCCATCCTACGCAGGCGCTGTTCGTCAGCCGTTTGGGCGGCCCGATGACCCGGCAGGGATGCTGGAAACTCATCCGCCGGTACGCGCGGCGGTCCGGGATCAGCAGGCCACTGAGCCCGCACGTCCTGCGCCACTCTTTCGCCACCCATCTCTTGGAGCGGGGAGCCGATCTACGCGCGGTGCAGGAGATGCTGGGCCATGCCAGCATCAGTACGACCCAGGTGTACACTCACCTTACGCGCGAGCGACTGCGTGAGGTGTACCGGCAGAGCCATCCCCGCGACGGGATGCGTATTTCCTTGGGACCAGCGCGCAAAAGACGTCAAGCAGAACACAGAACGCAGACAGCAGAACGCAGAAAGCCGCGCGGGTGATGGAGTTGCAGCCATTTGCCACCTGCGTTCTGCGTGCCGCATTCTACCCGGGCCAGGGTTTCCTGCGCTGTGACACAAACTCAACACCGTGTTTCACTTCGGTCGTATCGTGATCATCGTGCTGGACAGCGCTGGGGTCGGCGAGCTTCCAGACGCCGACCGGTACGGGGACGTGGGGAGCAGTACGCTGCCTCACGCGGCCCACGCCGTGGGCGGGTTCCGGGTACCGCACCTTGAAGCGCTCGGCCTGGGCCGGATCGCAGCCATCGACGGAGTCCGGCCGCTTCCGGCCCCGCAGGGAGCGTTTGGGAAGCTGGCGGAGCGGTCGGCGGGAAAGGACTCGACCACCGGGCACTGGGAATTGATGGGCGTGATCGTGGATCGTCCGTTTCCTACCTATCCGCATGCATTCCCGCCCGATCTGATCGCCGCATTCGAACGTGCAATCGGCACCAGGACGTTAGGCAACGAGGTGGCCTCGGGGACGGAGATCATTGCGCGGCTGGGCCCCGAGCACCAACGGACCGGGTACCCCATCGTCTATACATCCGCCGACAGCGTGTTCCAGGTGGCGGCCCACGAGGACGTGATTCCACCCCAGCGGTTGTACGAGATCTGCCTTGCGGCGCGGCGGCTGCTGACCGGACGGCATGCCGTCAGCCGCGTCATCGCCCGACCGTTCGTGGGGTCTGCGGGCGCGTACACGCGTACCGACCGCCGGCGGGATTTCTCGTTGCCGCCGACTGCCCGCACCGTGCTGGACGCGGCCACCGCGCAGGGGTTCTCTTTGCGGGTCGCGGGGTGACCCGCGGCGTGCACACGCACGATGACTTGGATGGTGTGGCGCAAACGGCGGCGGCGATGGCGGTGGTCGCGCGGGGGATCATCTTTACGAACCTGGTAGATCTGGATTCCAAGTATGGACACCGCAACGATCCGGCGGGCTATGCGCACGACCTGGAGGCCATCGACGGAGCGCTTCCGCAGGTGAGGGACCGGCTGCGCCCGGATGACCTGTTGGTGATTACGGCCGACCACGGCAACGACCCCACGACGGGCAGCACCGACCACTCCCGTGAGTATGTTCCGGCGTTGTTCGCCGGTCCCGCGGTGCGGGGCGGTGTGGACCTGGGCGTGCGCCCCACGTTTGCCGACGTCGGCGCGACGGTCGCAGAAGCGCTTGACGTTCCCTGGCAAGGGCCGGGGACGAGTATGCTTCCTTTAATCGTGAAATGACGTCTACCAGGTCTTCCAGGTCTACCATGTCTACCATGTCTACCTGCCGGGATTCCGGAGAGGGTGGGTAGACCTGGTAGACTTTGAAGACCGGGTAGACATTGTAGACGCAGTTCGCTGGACGGGTGATGTCGTGGAGTTGAAGCAGCAAATCGATCGAGCTGTGTCAGTAGTGCGACGACGCACATCGCTCACGCCGCAGGTCGCCATCATTCTCGGATCGGGGCTGGGGGGGCTGGCCAGTGAAGTCAGCGCCGACACCATCATCCCCTATGGCGAGATTCCTGGTTTCCCGCGGTCCACGGTGGAAGGGCACGCCGGGAACCTCATCGTCGGGCGGCTGGAAGGCAAAGGCGTGGTGGCGATGCAGGGACGGGCGCACTTTTACGAAGGCTACTCCCTGGCCGATGTGGTCTTTCCCGTGCGGGTCATGCGGGCGTTGGGAGCACCGGTGCTCCTGGTCAGCAATGCGGCCGGCGGGATCAACCGGCTGTGGTCCAGTGGGGATCTGATGATTATTGCCGACCACATCAACTTCACGGGTAGCAATCCGCTGATGGGTCCCAATGATCCCGATCTGGGCCCGCGGTTCCCGGATATGTCCCAGGCGTACGAGCCCGAGCTGATCGCGCTGGCGGAACGCGCCGCCCTGGCCGAAGGCATTCCCATCCGCAAGGGTGTGTATGCTGGGGTGCACGGTCCCAGCTACGAGACGCCGGCCGAACTCCGCATGCTGCGGGTGTGGGGCGCCGACGCGGTGGGGATGTCGACCGTGCCCGAGGTGATTGCCGCCCGGCACATGGCCATGCGGGTGCTGGGCATCACCGCGATCACCGACATGGCCACCGGGGAGCAGGTCAAGACGGTCACGCACGAGGATGTGATCGCGGTCGCCCGGGAGCTCGAGCCGAAGTTCATTCGACTGGTGAAACGGATTGTGAAGGAGATGACGTGATGCGTGACGTCGGCCCGGAGCGGAAAAACGGACGCGCGTCCCTCTATGCGACCGTCACCGCGGACCTGGTGGAATCGAGACGGCTTGGAAATCGCGCCGATGTCCAGGACAAGCTCGGCCGGCTGGTGCGATCCCTCAATGCCCGGTTCAAGCGCAGCCTGGCGGCGCCGTTTATGGTGACGCTGGGAGACGAAATCCAGGGGTTGCTGCATGATCTGGAACAGGCGCCCCGCGTGGTGAGCAGTATCCACGCCGTCTTTCATCCCAGTGAGATCAGTGTGGGCATCGGGATCGGGCAGATCGCCACAAAGCTCAGTCAACGCGTGACCGAAATGGATGGTCCGGCGTTTGTCAACGCACGCGGTGCCATTGGGGCAGCCAAGAAAGAACGGTTGGAGGTCGTGGTTCGAACCAGCGATGGCTTTGCCGATGGTGTGCTCAACGCCGTGTATTTGCTGTTGGGCGGGGTTGAAGCTGGATGGACGAAGCCGCAATGGGAGCGGTTTAATCTGTACAAGGAACTGGGGAAGGTGGAGAAGGTCGCGGCACGACTGGGAATCTCGAAACAGTCCGTGAGCAAGTCACTTCGGAACACGCTCTGGAGCCGGGTGCTGACAGTGGAGTCGCATCTGCCCGAGATCTTCGCGTCGCTGGGCGAGTCATTAGGAAAGGGGCCCGCGGCGGAGTCTCGCGGTGCTGTGGGAGCCCGTCCCAAGCTGTCACCCCTGTAGGGCTGACAAACCTTCTGTCATACCTTTTGGGGTGACTATCCCTCAGTCAGACCTTCCGGGGTGACTGGCGGAGCGCGGACGACAGGCATGGAAGTAGCCAGTGGAGCCCCGGCTCACGAGGGGGACGCTCTATGGTGGCACGGCTCATCCTGGCGAGTCTGGTGGCCGATTTTGTACTCCAACCGGGGTCCCTGGTCGCGTGGAAGAAGAGGAGCGTCTGGGGCCTGCTGGTGCACACCGGCGTCGTCTTCGCGGTGTCCCTGTTTATCGGCGTGGAATTATGGTCACGCCGGTATGCGTTCCTCATTCTGGTTCTGGCCGGTGCGCACCTCATCATCGATAGCGCCAAGATTGCCGCTGATCGGCGGTGGCCGGACGGCGTACGGCCGCTGGCCACGTTCCTCTCTGACCAGTTCCTCCACGCCGTGTCGATCGTCGTTCTTGCCGCAGCGTTTGGCTACATTCCCACAGATGCGTTGATCAGCGCGCTGCGCCTGCCGTTCGACGATTCGCGGTACCTTGCGCTCACCAGTGTGTACATCGCGTGTGTCCTCGGCGGATCGATCGCCGTGAGGCTGGTGGTGCAATCGTTCTCCGCGCTCGCGGATGCCGACCGCCCCGGCCTGCTCAAAGCGGGAGCGTACATCGGGATCATCGAGCGCCTGCTGATCACCTCCCTGGTTGCAGTGAATCAATTTGGCGCGGTTGGTTTTGTGCTGGCGGCGAAGTCGGTGGCGCGATACAAGGAGATGGAGTCCGTACCCAAACCTCATCGGGACCTTGACGAGTTCGACCATCGGGGTGATCGGCGGCATGCTGGTGAGGGCGATGTGGACGCGGTAACGGGGCGAGATCTGTGAGATGCGCGCCTATGAGCTCATCCAGAAAAAGCGCGACGGCGGGGAACTGACCGCCGGCGAGATCTCCGCAATCCTGGCCGGGTACGTCGCCGGCGAAATCCCTGATTATCAGATGAGCGCGTTCCTGATGGCCGTCTACTTCCGGGGGATGTCGTCCCGGGAGACGGCGGACTTCACTCTGGCCATGGTCCGGTCGGGGGAGACGCTGGATCTCGGCGCCATCCGCGGCACCAAGGTCGACAAGCACAGCACCGGAGGGGTGGGGGACAAGACGTCCCTGGTGCTCATCCCACTCGTCGCTGCGGCAGGCGCGCCGGTGGCGAAGATGTCGGGTCGGGGGTTGGGGCATACCGGGGGAACGATCGACAAGCTGGAGTCGATTCCGGGCTTCCGGACCCAGTTGGACACGCGGGCGTTCATCGACCAGGTGAATCGCGTCGGCTGTGCCATCGTGGTGGCGACGAACGAGCTGGTGCCGGCCGACAAGAAACTCTACGCGCTGCGCGACGTGACCGCCACCGTGGACAGCCTCCCCCTGATCGCCAGCAGTGTGATGAGCAAGAAGATCGCCGGTGGCAGCGACGCCATTGTGCTGGATGTGAAGACCGGGAGCGGGGCCTTCATGAAGACCCTGGACGGAGCGCGGGAGCTGGCTCAGGCGATGGTCGGAATCGGCGCCCAGGTGGGTCGGCGCACCACCGCGCTGATCACCGACATGGACCAACCGCTGGGCCGCGCCGTGGGCAACGCGCTGGAGGTGGCCGAAGCCATTGAGACGCTGCGGGGCGACGGTCCCTTAGATCTGCGGGAACTGTGCCTGGAACTCGGCGCGCAGATGGTGACTCTCGCCGGCGTGGCGCGGTCCGCGGGCGAAGGGAAAGACTTACTGATGAAGATACTGGACGACGGCAGCGCCCTGGCAAAATTCGCGCAGTTGGTCGACGCGCAAGGTGGCGACCGCCGTGTCGTCGACGACTCCCGCCGCCTGCCCGCCGCGCCTGTTCGCATCGCCGTGGAGGCGCCGTCGTCAGGGGTTGTCGCGGCGGTCGACGCGCAGGCGGTAGGGCTGGCGGCGATGGGGTTGGGTGCCGGCCGGGCCACGAAGGACGACCGCATCGATCCCGCGGTCGGCGTCGTGCTGGTGCGAAAAGTCGGCGATCCCGTGCGGGACGGCGAGCCACTGGCCGACGTCCACGCTCCGGACCGCGCGCGGGCGGCGGAGGCTGGGCGGCGGATCCAGGCGGCGTATCGCATCGCCGCGCGGGCTCCGGCACCACGCCCGCTGATCCACGGCGTGATCACCTGAGATGGTCGTGCGTGTCCCGGACCCGTCCCTGGTCGTGCTCTGCGGACCGGCGGGGAGCGGGAAGACGACGTTTGCCCGGCGCCACTTTCGGGACACAGCGATCGTCTCTTCCGATCGCTGCCGCGCCATGATCGCCGACGACGAAGCCAACATTCGCGTCTCACGAGACGCCTTCGAGCTCTTCCACACCATCATTGAGGTGCGGTTGCGTCACCGCCGGCTCACTGTGGCGGACAGCACCGCGCTGCTGCCAGAGGCGCGAAGCTCCTGCTTGACGTGCCGGAGGCGACGTGCCTGGTGTGGGACGAACGCCGCGACCGCAGGGTCGGGCGGCCGGTGATTCACCGGCAGTGGGAACGATTTCAGCAAGCCCTCCGCACAATCCCAAAGGAGGGATTCGATCAGGTTGTGATCGTGGGCGAGAGAGAACTCAACAGCACGCAGGTTCAAATAGTGAATAGTGAATAGTGAATAGTTTTAGGGACAGGATGGCGGTAGATGCTATTCACTATTCACCATTCACTATTCACCCAGTCTAAATTGCATTGTTCCCATGGAGGAAACTGCACAATGAAGATCACGCGTGTTGGTGTTGTGGGCTGCGGGTTAATGGGGTCTGGGATATCGGAGGCCTGCGCGCGCGGCGGATATGCCGTCGTCGTGCGGGAAGTCAGCGAGGAGGTACTGGCGAAGGGGCTGGCACGGGTCGAGCAGTCCATGCAACGCGGCGTGCAGCGCGGCAAACTTGCGAGTGATGACGCGCGGGCGGCCCGCGCCCGCATTACCGGGACCACCCGTCTGGACGATCTGGCCGAAGTCGATCTCATCATCGAAGCCGTGATTGAGAATATGCCCCTCAAGCAAGAAGTGTTCCGGGAACTCGACCGCCGCTGCCCGCCTTCGACGATCTTTGCCAGCAACACCTCATCGCTGTCCATCACGGAGATGGCCTCGGTGACCTCGCGCCGGGATCGATTCCTGGGGATGCACTTCTTCAATCCGGTCCCGGTGATGAAACTCGTCGAACTCGTGCGCGGCCTCCAGACGGCAGACCCGACGATGGCCGCCGGCCGGCGCTTCGCGGAGTCGCTGGGCAAGACGGTGGTGGTGTGCAAGGATAGCCCGGGGTTCATCGTCAACTTCTTGCTGGTTCCGTATCTGCTCGACGCCGTGCGGGCGCTGGAGATGGGAGTCGCCACCAAGGAAGACATCGACGCCGCGGTGCGGCTGGGCCTCGCGCATCCGATGGGGCCGCTCACGCTGCTCGACTACGTCGGGATCGATACGACCTACTACATTGCGGAGGCGATGTTCCAGGAGTTCAAGGATCCGCGGTATGCCGCGCCGCCGCTGATGAAGCAAATGGTGCTGGCGGGTGTGCATGGGCGGAAAACCGGACGAGGCTTTTATGACTACAGGTCCGGCACAGGTCCCGACGGCGAGGGGCGATAGAGGCGCGAAGTCAGCGGCACGCGTGAGATCTCAAACATGCTCTGTGCCCGGCGTGCAATTTGATGCCGCTCCGCTGTGGGCGCAATCAGGCAGGCGTGCTCGTGAGGAATCGCCAGCAGTGGGTCGACGACACCGGCGGGGACCATCAGATCGGCCACCAGCAGCCTTGCCGCGTCGAACCCATCCAGCGACACATATTCGGCGCGCGGTCCCCCGATCTCGTCCAAGATGTGGCGGGTGCGCGCCCGCAGGTTGCGCACCGCCAGTTGCTGCAACTCATCCAGCGTAATCTGCCATGCCTCCGGCATCGCCTCGGTCACGAGTGTCATCCGGTGGTGTCCTTCGATGACGTAGACAATGCTGATCTGATCGTCGAGCGTGCGGCGGACCATGCGGTTCTCGTGGACATACCCCGTCAGTGGAGGGAGGGCTGCCGTCCGCTTCAGCAGCGGGATGACTCGGTCCCGAACGAGGGGAAACGGCGGTGGGACGACGGGAGGAACCTGCTGCCGCAGCGCTGCGGCCAACTCCTCAAACAGCGCCGCTTCACTGAGGCGTCGCCGCCACCGGACGGCATACGTACTGAGAAGGTCGATTTCCAGGTTGTAGCCGAGGACGGCACACACCATCCCTGCGGCCGTATCGCGCACCCATTGGATGTCAGCCGTCTGGGTCAGGGACGCCCGCACCCGCCCGCGAAAACGCACGAAGCCCCGGTGAACTATGACCGCCGCCACGAGGACCGTCATCAGCAGCGCGGCGGCCCACTGCACCATCGAGGTTAGGGGGTGCGGCGACGCGGGAGGACCCGGCGAGGGGCGAAGCCGGTGATGTCGTCCATCCCGCCCCGGCGCCGGCGCGGCGGCGCGAGCACGGCATCGACCGGCATCTCCACCTGTACGTCCTGGGGACGGAGGTGCAGGAGCCGTCCAATCAGCCCGCCACTGGTCCCATCGATGCGGACGAATGCGACGACCTGCGGGGGATCGAGGGGGCGGCCGTCCTGGTCCTCGTGCACGACCGTGTATGTATGCACGCGTCCGCTCGGTGCCACCTCCGCCCAGGCCCCAGACAGATCCGCAAAACAACGCTCGCAGTAGAGGCGAGGGGGAAGGTAGGTTACCTGACACTCCGCGCACGTGGTCACCGCGAAGACGCCCTTCCGACGCAGCGTCTGGAAGAAACGTTCCCCCGCGACGCCGGCCGTATAGAGGTACTGGACCGGCATCGTCCCGCGCCAGACCCGAGCTTGGCTCACGTTCGTGATCGACTTCCGCGTCATCGGTTCCCGTCCGCCAGTCAGCAGTCACCAGTCAGCAGTCTGCAGTCCATCCTGTCGCGCGCCATACGATGATTGGACTGCCGACTGCAGCCTGCCGACTATCTGTTCGCACGTTTCCTCACTGGCTCGAAGTGGAGAATATCAGTAATCGCCCCCTCCCGCTTTGCCGGAGGCTTCCACACCGCCCGCACCGGCAACCCCACGCGCACCTGACGCCGGATCTCAGTGACCGTACGGCCGCGTACGCCGCCCACAAGATGGAGGAATCCGACCCGCGGACTGGTGCCATCGATCTCAATCACCGCCGGAATCTGCGGGACGCGCAGCGGCTTCATATCCCAGGTCACGTAACAGATGGAGAAGGTGTTGATCGTACCGGTGTCTCGCAGCTCGATCCATTCATCCATCGGTTTGAAGTCGAGTTCACAGAACGCGCGGGGTGGGGTGACGGTGCGGCCGCATCGCCGGCAGCGCACCCCGTAGATCTTGCCTTCCCGCAGCCCGTCCAGAAATCGGCTGATGGCGACCCCCGCGTCCCACGCATACTCCAATCTTGGTACCCACGTAGTCGAGCCCACTTGCCCGCGGAACTCCTCTTCGTTGAGCGGATGGCCTCGCAGCGGGACGTATGGAGGCGCCGGCGCCCGGGCGGTCGCGGGCTTGGCTCGAGTTCTCGCCATCAGCGGACTCCGAGTACGGCGACGGTCCCGATTTGCATCAGATCACCCCAGGCCTGTGCAACGCCCCGTTCGGGATTCCCGGGGACCTGCCGGGCGCCGGCCTCCCGGCGCAGCTGCCAGAATAACTCACAGATCTTCATCAACCCGGCGGCGGCGATGGGATTGCCCACCCCCATCAATCCTCCAGAGGGGCAGCTGGGGAGCTCCCCGGTGCGATCGAATCGACCGCGCGCCAGATCTTCCGGCGCCTGGCCTCTATCGGCGAGTTGCAGACCCTCCAGGTGGTGCAACTCTTTGTAGGCGAAGGGGTCGTATGGCTCGGCCACATGGATCTGCTTTCGTGGTTCGGTGACCCCGGCCATCTCGTAGGCCATCCACGCAGCCTTTTCCACATAGCGTGGGTACGCCAGGTCGCGGTTCCCCCAATATGAGGTATCGAGACACCACCCTACGCCCTGAATCCAGATCGGACGATCAGAGAGGCGCCGCGCGACCTGTTCGGATGCCAACACGACCGCCGCGGCGCCGTCGGAGATGGGACTCACCATCAGCCGGTGTACCGGCCAGGCCACCACGTCCGAGTCGAGGATGTCTTTGACAGTAAGATGCGCTGCGACCTGGGCCGCCGGATGGGCCAGCGCGTTGTGCTTGTTTTTGACCGACACCAGAGCGATGTCTTCGTTGCGAATGCCGTACGCTGCCATATATCGTTGCTGCTCCAGCGAGAAGATCCACAGCAGATTGGGACCCAGCGGTCGTTCGATGGTGTGGTCGAAGATGGTCAGGAACGCGCCCTGCGGATGGGGCTGGCAGCTGCTCATCTTCTCTTCGGCGACGACCAACACCAGGTCGAACAGGCCCGAGGCCACCATCATCCAACCGCTGATGATGCTGAACACGCCCGACCCGCCGCCCACGTAGGCGCGCAGGTACGGCTTGCCGACGCCGCCGGCTCCGTCCAGCAGCCACTCGCCTTTCATATGCACACCGTCGAATGCGTCTGGAGCGGTGGCCATGACCACCGCCTGGATGTCTTTGAGCCGTATGCCGGCGGTCTGGAGCGCCTGTGATGCCGCATAGTACGCGAGCTCCTTGCCGGTGTCCAACGCCCGGCGCATGAACAGGCTCAGGCCGGCGCCGATGACGGCGACGCGACGCTGGGGTTTACGCTTTATTAGTGACATGAACCCTCACCAGATTGCGAATTGTGGATTGTCAATTGTGAATTGAACCGCAGCTTTTCAATTCGCAATTCACAATCCGCAATTTCGTTAGTCCGCACTCAGCACCATTGCGCCCCCGCTCTGTGTTGGAATTCCTCTCCACGAGACGACCAGACCCGTCGTCGCTTGTGCGACCTGCGCGCGGCCGGCTTCACCCCGAATTTGACGCACTGCTTCTGCTGTCCGGTAGAGCGCGGTCGCATCGAAGCAATAGCCCATGCCGAGGCTTCCGCCGGAAGGATTCACCGGCAGCCGGCCGCCCCGCCTCGTTTCTCCTTCCATGACCATCCGGGTCACATCTGCGCGTGGCGCCAGTTGTGCTGCTTCGAGGTGCTGCAGTTCCTTATAGGCGTACGTGTCATCGATCTCGGCGAACCGAATCTCCCGGTCTGGCTGAGTGATGCCCGCCATCCGATACGCCATCTCTGCCGCCACGCCGGCGTAGGACGCCTGACCCCATGAGCGTCCGGCGAGCCAGGGAGTGCCCGACGCCCATCCCACCCCGCGGATCCACACCGGTTTAGGCGTACGGCGCGCTGCCTCTTCTGACGCCAGGACGAGAACGACCGCACCGTCAGAGTTCGGGCTGATCTCAAGCTCCCGCAGGGGTTCACAGACCGCGGCCGAGGCCAGGACGTCGTCGGGGGAGAGGATCCCGCCGTACGCGGCCACCGGGTTGCCAAGCGCGTGACGCCGGTTCTTGACCACGACCATCGCCACGGCATCTTCTGACGAGCCGGTCTCGTGCAGATATCGCCGCATCTCCATTCCGGCCACAAAGTGCGGGGTGACGCGCAGAGCACGTTCGTACGTGGGATCCAGCGCCATCGCCAGGACCTGTTCGTGGGTGAGGATGTTTGAAGTCTTGCAATGCGCTTCGACCGCGACCAGATCGGCGATCCCGGTGCGGATGAGCATGACCGCGGCGGCAACGCCTTGCAGGCCGTCGCCGGCGATCGTGTGAACCGGTTGCAGCACGGCCCCCAGCTGGTCTGGTGTGTACTCGTCGGTGATGCTCGTGCCCTCGTGGAAATCTTCACACACGCTGATAAAACTTTCGATGTCCTGATGAGTCACGCCGGCGTCGCCGTACGCACGGGTGGCGGATTCGAATCCCAATTCGCGATAGGAACGGTCGACGGAGAGGGGGCGCGGCGGGACTGCGCCGACGCCAACCACGGCTACGCGGTCACTCATACTCCTCAATCTACACAATCTCCTCGATCTACTCAATCCACCTATGTTGGCCTCAATCACGAGCGAAGACGTCGTCTTCCGCCCCTAGGATTTCCCGGGCCGATTTGGGAAGATTGTGGGGGCATGGACTTTCAGCTGACGGACGAACACCGGATGATCCAGGCCACGGTGCGCGAGTTCGCGACGAGAGAAATTCTCCCGCGCGCCGCGGCGCTGGACCACTCCCCGACCTTTCCGGCGGAGATCATCCAGAAGGCGGCCGCGCTCGGCTTGATGGGCATGATGGTGCCCGAACGGTTCGGTGGCGCCGGCGTAGACGCCGTCAGCTACGTCCTGGTGCAAGAAGAACTGGCACGAGCGTCGGCGGGAGTGCAGACGATCATTACGGTCAACAACTCCCTGGTCTGCGACCCGATCGCGCACTTTGGCACAGAGGAACAAAAGCGACGCTACTTGCCCCGGCTATGCTCCGGCGCGTCGCTGGGTTGCTACTGTCTGACCGAGCCCGCCTATGGCTCGGATGCCATGTCACTGCAGACGAGTGCGCGGCGTGATGGCGGCGAGTGGGTCCTGCGGGGGACGAAAATATTTGTGACCAACGGCGTCGAGGCCGACATCTGCATCGCGTACGCGCGCGCAGGACCTGAGCCCGGCGCCCGCGGGATCTCGGCGTTTATCGTCGAAAAGCGATTCCCCGGCATCTCGGTGGGCAAGGTCGAAAAGAAACTGGGCATCAAGTGTTCCTCCACGGCTGAGATCGTGCTGGACGACTGCCGTGTGCCCGCATCCAACCTGCTGGGCGAGCCCGGGACCGGCGGGAAGATCGCGCTCAGCACCCTCGACGGCGGGCGGCTGGGGATTGCCGCGCAGGCGGTCGGCATCGCGCGGGCGGCCTTGGAAGAAGCCACGGCCTATGCCGCGAGCCGGCAGCAGTTCGGCCGGTCCATCGGGGAGTTCCAGGCCATTCAATGGATGCTCGCAGATATGGCCACGCGCACCGATGCGGCGCGCCTGCTGATGCTTCGGGCCGCGTACCTTCGGCAGCAGGGGACGCGGTACACGAGGGAAGCGTCCATGGCGAAACTGTTCGCCTCGGAAACAGCGATGTGGACCACTCACAAAGCGATACAGATCTTCGGGGGATACGGCTATAACCAGGACTACCCGGTGGAACGTTACTTCCGTGATGCGAAGATCACCGAGATCTATGAGGGAACTTCGGAGGTCCAACGGCTCGTGATCGCACGCCACGTGCTCGGCAAAAATGTGATTGGTGATTCGTGATTAGTGATTCGTTCAGATACGCGGATGGCAGACCGGGGGTTTTGCCCTTAGCGAATCGCGAATCTCCAATCACTCATCACTGGAGCGCATCGTGAACATCGTTGTCTGCGTCAAACAGGTACCGGACACAGAAGCCCCAATCCGGATCACCCCGGACGGTAGCGGGATCGACGAGACGGGTCTGACCCTGGTGATGAACTACTACGATGAGCATGCGACCGAGGCCGGCCTGCGGCTGCGGGAGCAGTTCGGCGGTACGGTGACCCTGGTCAGCGTCGGCCCTGAGCGGGCGAGGGAAGCGTTGCGGACCGGGCTGGCGATGGGGGCCGATGACGCGGTTCTGGTCAGCGACCCTGCTCTGAACGGCGCCGATCACCTCGGCATCGCCCGCGTGCTCGCGGCCGTAATCAAGACACTGCCGCACGATGCCGTGATTTGCGGGAAGCTCAGCACCGATGACAATGCGGCCACCATTGGGGCCGCGCTCGCCGAGTATCTGGGCCTGCCGCAGGCGACCGCCGTTGCACACCTGGAGGTGGACGCCGCTGGTACGGGCGCCGTCGTGCACCGCGAGGTGGAAGGCGGCGTGGAGGTGGTGGCGGTGCCGTTTCCCGCGTTGCTGACCGTGGAACGCAGTCTCAACGAACCGCGCTATCCGTCGCTTCCGGGCATCATGAAGGCCAAGCGAAAAGAGATCAAAATCTTGACGCTGGAGAATCTGGGGCTCACCGCGGCTGAGGTGGGGGTCGCCGCAGCCAGGACGGCCCTGGTGCGTCTATCTCCGCCGCCGGCGCGAAAAGCCGGCCGGATCGTGGAAGGCGATACGGAGCAGGCGGTGGCCGCGATCCTGGCATTCTTGAAGGACGAGGCGAAAGTGCTGTGACCATGGGCGCCGATATCTGGGTCTACATCGAACATGCACAGGCAGCGCCGAAGAAGGTCAGCTTGGAGTTGCTGAGCTGTGCGCGTTCCCTCTCCACCGCGCTGGGCGGTAACGTCGTCGCATTCGTGCCGGGTTCCAAGATCGACCGGGTGATCGCCGCCGTCGGGCCGCGGGGAGCAGACATCATCTACACTGCCGAACATCCGCTGCTGCACCCCTACACGACCGATGGACACGCTGCGGTGCTGGCCGACGCGGTGCGGGCGGAGTCTCCGGCGATTGTCTTGGTCGGATCCACAGCGCAGGGACGCGACCTGGCGCCGCGCGTGGCGGCGCGGCTGGGCGCGGGGATCGTCACCGACTGCACCACACTGGGCTGGCGCGATGGCAAGCTGCTGGCCACCCGCCCGATGTACACACGAAAAGCGATCGGAACGGTGCGGGTTACCGGCGGCGGTCCGTGCATCGCCGTGGTGCTGCCCGCGATGTATCCGTTGCCGGATGCGGATTCCCCCCGGCAGCCCGAGGTTCGGCGGCGGCCGGTGCAGCTCGATGGAAAGGCGATCCGGACCTCGGTCCGTGAGGTCAAGAGCGTCCACCGGGAGACGATCCCGCTGATTGAGGCCAACGTCATCGTCTCCGGTGGCCGGGGGATGAAGGCGCCGGAAAATTTCGCGATCCTGGACGATTTGGCGCGAGCGCTTGGAGCGGCAGTCGGATCGTCCCGTCCCCCCGTGGACTCGGGGTGGGTTCCGCACGACTATGAGATCGGCCAGACCGGGAAGACGGTCAGCCCCCAGGTGTACCTCGCCTGCGGCATCTCGGGGGCTCCGCAGCATCTGGCCGGCATGTCGGGCTCGAAGTACATCGTCGCAATCAATAGAGATCCCAATGCCCCCATGTTCCAGGTTGCCGACCTGGGGGTCGTGGGGGACCTGTTCGAAATCATCCCGAAATTGACGGAGGCCGTGAAAAAAGTTAAGAGCGGGATTGGGGACTAGGGACTGGGGAGCATGAACCTCAGCACTAAGGTCCGATTGGAAGTTTGCTGTCACCAGTCCCAAGTCCCCATTCCCTAGTCCCGTAGTTGAGGTGGCACGCGTGATCGATCCCAAGCAACTTGAAGAGCTGCGTCAGGCGCGCCGGCAGTGGGAGGCGACGACGCTGCGGGGCAGTCTGGAGCAGCAACCCGAACGCGCGCTCCGATTTTCCACGCTCTCGGACATGGAGATCGCGCGCCTGTATGCCCCGGACGACCTGCCGGCGTTCGATCCAGCCCGCGATCTGGGCTTGCCCGGTGAGTATCCATTCACGCGCGGCATCCATTCCACAATGTATCGGGGGCGGCTGTGGACGATGCGGCAGTTCGCCGGCTTTGGGTCGCCGGAGGACAGCAACCGGCGCTTCCATTATCTTTTGGAGCATGGGCAGACCGGGCTGTCGGTGGCGTTTGACATGCCCACGTTGATGGGCTACGACTCCGATCACGCGCGGGCGCAGGGGGAGGTGGGCCGGGAGGGCGTGGCGGTCGATACGCTGGAGGACATGGAAATCCTGTTCCGCGGCCTGCCGCTGGACCGCATCACCACCTCGATGACGATCAACGCGCCGGCCAACGTGTTGTTGGCGATGTATCTGGTGGCCGCGGAACGTGCCGGGTTCCGGCGCGATCAACTGGGCGGGACGACCCAGACGGATATGCTGAAGGAGTTCATCGCCCAAAAAGAATGGATCGTCCCGCCGCGGCCGAGCATGCGGTTGATCCAGGATATGCTGGCTTTCGGGACACGCGAGCTGCCGCGCTGGAACATCATCAGCATCAGCGGCTACCATATTCGGGAAGCCGGGGCGACCGCGGTGCAGGAACTGGCGTTCACCCTCGCCGACGGCATCGCTTACGTGCAGGCCGGGTTGGACGCCGGCCTGGCTGTGGACCAGTTTGCGCCGCGGCTGTCGTTTTTCTTTGACTGCCACAACGACCTCTTCGAAGAGATCGCCAAGTTCCGGGCAGCACGGCGGCTGTGGTCCCGGATCATGCGGGAGCGGTTCCGGGCAAAGTCACCGCGCTCATGGTGGCTCCGCTTCCACACTCAGACCGCCGGCGTGTCACTCACCGCGCAGCAGCCGCAGAACAACATCGTCCGTGTGACCCTGCAGGCCTTGGCCGCCGTGTTGGGCGGGACGCAATCACTGCACACCAACTCCATGGACGAGACGTACGCGTTGCCGACGGAAGAGGCGGTCATGATCGCGCTGCGCACGCAGCAGATCATCGCCTACGAGAGCGGCGCGACCAACACGGTCGATCCGCTGGGCGGGTCATATTTCGTGGAGGCCCTGACCAACCGTGTGGAGGCCGAGGCGGAGGCATACATCCGGAAGATCGACGACCTGGGCGGCATGGTGCGAGCCGTTGAACTTGGGTATCCGCAGCGAGAGATCGCCGACGCCAGTTACCGCTACCAGCAGCAGCTGGAGCGCAGAGAGAAGATCGTTGTCGGCATCAACGAGTTTGCCGGGCCCGACGTGCAGCCGATCCAGATTCTGCGCATCGACCCCCAAGTCGAACGCCGCCAGATCGAACGCCTGCAGCGCGTTCGGAAGGAACGGGACAGCCGGCAGGCCCGCCGCGCCCTGGACGCCCTGCAACGCGCCGGGGAGCGGGGAGAAAATACCATGGACCGGGTGGTAGACTGCGTCAGGGCCGCGGCGACCGTCGGAGAGATCTGCGACGTCTTTAGGACCGTGTACGGGGAGTACCGGGAACCGGCCATCATCTAAATACCCACTACGGGACTAGGGACTGGGGACTGGTGCCCCGTTTTTGCGGCACTGGCGCCTTGAAGGCGTGCAGTAACCAGTCCCTAGTCCCTAATCCCCAGTCCCGCAGTAAAATAGGTAGTGATGCCTGACTCGAAGATCCGTATTGTCATCGCCAAGCCCGGGCTGGATGGTCACGACCGAGGAGCAAAGGTCGTGGCGCGCGCCCTGCGCGACGCGGGCTTCGAAGTTATCTACACTGGGCTGCACCAGACCCCCGAGATGATCGCGAATGCGGCGATTCAGGAAGATGCTGATGCCGTCGGGCTGTCCATCCTCTCAGGCGCCCACATGACGCTGCTGCCTCGCCTGATGGACCTGCTGCGGCAGAAGCGCGGCGGCGAGATCGTGGTCTTCGCCGGTGGGATCATTCCGGAGGAAGATATCTCCGCCCTTAAGACCAGTGGCATCAGCGAGATCTTCCCGCCAGGCACGTCGCTGGACGTCATCGTGCGCTGGGTGCGGGAGCACGTCAAACCCCACGGCGTGAAGGCCTAAAGTGCAATCCCTTGAATCTATTGAATCTCTTGAATCAATTGCTCGAGTAGATCCAATGGATTCTTTAGGCTGGCCATGAGATCCGGTTCTCTGAAAGATGGCGAACCTGTTCTCCTGATTGATCGGAAGGATCGCCGCTACTTGATTGTCCTGCGCGCCGGTACCGTTTCGGATCTGCGCGGAGGAAAGCTGCCACACGATGACCTCATCGGGACGCTGGAGGGGCGGCCCGTAGGCACAACCCGCGGGGAGACGTTTCTGATGGTCCGTGCCACCCTGGCCGAGTTTGTGCTGGCGATGCCTCGCGGGGCCCAAATCATCTACCCAAAAGACCTGAGCGCGATCCTTCTCGCCGCGGACATCTATCCGGGCGCGACAGTGCTGGAGGCCGGGACCGGGTCGGGCGCGCTGACGATGACGTTGCTGCGTGCGGTGGGGCCGGAGGGCAGGGTGTTCTCCTATGAGGTCCGCGAAGACTTTAGTCGGCTGGCCGCGCAGAATATCGGTCGCTACCTGGGATCGAGCGACCAGCTGGTGACGCGCGCGCACGATATCTACGAGAGTATTCCCGATGGGGGGCTCGATCGCATTATCCTCGATGTTCCAGAGCCCTGGCGGGTTGTCCACCACGCCGTGACGGCGCTGCGGCAGGGCGGCGTCCTGGCATCGTACGTCCCGACGGTCCCGCAGGCGGTACGGATGGTGGAGTCACTGCGGCAGTCGGGCGCGTTTGCCATGGTAGAAACGTTTGAGACGCTGGTCCGGCCCTGGAACATTGAAGGGGCCAGCGTACGCCCGGCGCACCGCATGGTCGCACACACGGCGTTCATAACGACGGCGCGCCGGGTCGAGCAGCGAACAGCGGGCGGCGAACAGGGAACAGCGAGCGCTGGACTAAAGGGGCCAGACCACAGGGATCAACAGGATGCTGACGAGCCCTAACAGGACTGCCAGTGGCAGGCCGATCCGCACATAATCCTTCATTTGATACCCGCCCGGCCCCATCACCAGGAGGTTTACCGGATTGCTTATAGGCGTGAAAGTCGTGCCGGTGCCGGCGATCACCGCCATAACGTACGCGTGAGGGTTGGCGCTGACACCGGCGGCGGCGTGAATGGCAAGCGGGGCCAGCACGGCGGTCGCGGCCACGCTGGGCATGACCTGGTTCAGCCCGATCGCAATGGCCAGCATCACCGCCAGCGCAGCGAGTTTGCTGGCTCCCAATGCCCGGAGCACGGCGTCGCTGAGACTCGCCGCGGCGCCGGTGTCCGACAGCGCCATCCCCAACGGCAGGATGGCTCCCATGAACACGAGAGCCCGCCAGTCCACAGCCTGGTAGATCTCTTCCATTGTCACGCAGCCTGAGATCACCACAAGGCCTGCAGCCAGCAGGGTCGCCACAGCAATGGAGACACCTGCAGTGCTGGCTGCAATCAGCAGGGCCACCGAGAACAGCGCCCATGGGGCCAGTTCCGTACGCTGCCGTGCGGCATGCACGTGTGCCAAATTCTCGGGGCGCGGGGTTTCGCGCAGCGGGGCATCGGGGAGCCACTTGCGTCCGACCAGCGCGATGAAGGCCAGCCCTGCCAGCAGAAACGTTCCGCCCACGGGAAGGAACTCGAAGAATCCAAACGGCGGCAGGCCGCGCTGGACCAGGGCGTCACTGGCGATGAGGTTGCTGGGGCCCGAGATCAGCGTGAGGTTGCCGCCCAGCCGCGTGCCCAGCGCAAGCGGCAGGAGCAGGCGTGAAGGACTGATCCTCGCTTCGCGCGCGGCCGCGATGGCTGCCGGCAGCAACACCGCCATAGCCCCGATGCTGTTCATCACGCCGGACAGCAAGCCGGCGGTCAGCACGAAGGCCACCGTCAACCGGAGTTCGCTGGGCCCGGCCAGCGCGAGTACGCGCCGCCCGAGTCTGGTCGCCACGCCGGTCCGTTCCAGCCCCGCGCTGAGGACAAACACCGCAGCCATGGCGATGAGGGCCGGCGATCCGAATCCGGCGAGTCCCGTGTTCAGGGAGACGGTGCCGGAGACCAGCAACGCGAGGAGCGCAAGCAGGGCAACCGCATCGGGCCGCCAGCGGCCTGCGGCAAACGCCGCGGCGGCAGCGATCAGCAGTACAAGTGTGAACAGGGCGGCCGCAGACACGCGCTCGGGATCAGAGCCGCTCGACCGCCACGGCCACAGCCTCGCCGCCGGCGAGACAGATGGCGGCTACGCCGCGTCGCGCCTCGTAGCGGGGCATGGCGTACAGCAGCGTGGTCAGGATACGGGCGCCGCTGCACCCGATGGGGTGGCCCAGCGCGACCGCACCGCCGTGGACGTTGACGCGATCGAGGGAGATGCCGAGATCACGGCACACGCCGAGGACAACGGCGGAAAATGCTTCGTTGATCTCAAACAGATCCACATCCTCTTTCCGCCAGCCCACCTTCTCGAGCAGGCGTTTCGTGGCCTGTGCGGGGGCGATGGTGAACCATTCCGGTGCCATCGCCGCGCCGGCCTGCCCCACGATCCGGGCCAGGGGCTTCCATCCCCGGCGCTGGGCCACGTCCTCGGCGGCCAGCACCACGGCTGCCGCACCGTCGCTGATGCTACTGGCGTTGCCCGCCGTCACGGTGCCACCCTCCTCAAAGGCAGGTCGCAGCGTGGAGAGCTTGTCGAAGTCGACGCGGCGCGGCTCTTCGTCTTCTGCGACGAGCTGCGGCGCGCCCTTCGCACCAGAGATCTCCACGGGCACGATCTCCTGAGCAAACTTGCCCCCGTCCATAGCACCAAGCGCTCGAGAGTAACTGCGGCGGGCGAAATCATCCTGCTCCTGCCGAGAGATCCGGTACTCGCGTGCCAGGATTTCCGCGCAGTTGCCCATGTGTAGATTCTGATAGGCGTCCAGCAGCCCGTCCTTCAGGATGGTATCGACGATTTTGTCATCGCCCAGCCTGTAACCGGTGCGAGCCCGCGGCAGGAGGTAGGGCGCCGCGCTCATGTTCTCCATCCCACCAGCCACGACGACGTCGGCATCGCCCGCCGCGATGGCGTGGGCTGCCAGCATGGCCGCCTTCAGGCCCGAGCCGCACATTTTGTTGATGGTCGTCGCCGGAACGGAGACGGGGAGCCCGGCATACAGCACCGCCTGCCGCGCCGGCGCCTGCCCGAGGCCGGCGCTGAGCACATTGCCAACAATCGCCTCGTCCACCTGGTCTTTTTGGACCTCTGCGCGCCGCAGCGCCTCGGCGATGGCGATGCTCCCGAGTCGGGGGGCAGGGATTGACGCCAGGCCGCCGAGGAAGCGGCCGATCGGAGTGCGGGCGGCGCTCAGGATGACAACGGTGCGCATGTTACGCTCAGTCTACTGCGGCCTGCATATCGGTGCAACGACACGCCAGCGTGCATCTCAAAGTGGGATGGTTCAAAGGAATAGTCATCCCGGTCTCACCCTGAGCCAACCAAGAGATCGTAAATCGCTCTTCTGGTCCCTGGTCCAAGGTCCTTATCCCGCCGCCGTGTCGGCCCGCCTTGACACTCCCGCGGGCATCTGCTCACAATGATGTCCAACACGCGATGCACCAGTGGAGGGGCGGTCGGCATGGCCCTGCGTCCTGAGGCTCCGGCCTCGCTTGTCACCGCGCTGGCTGGTCTGAAGGTTTCCTTTGATCGCGCGCTGTTTCGCTGGCGGGGTGTAGAGGCGCAGGCGTACAAATTCGCGCTCGGCGATCAGCGCGGGATGGGTTGGCGCGACGTCAACCGGTTCACGCTCGCCGGGCCGCCGGTCGTGCCGTCCCGCTTTGAGCTTCGCTATTTTGAGCTTGCGCCGGGCGGTTATTCCAGCCTGGAGCAGCACGCGCACGTCCACTGCATCGTTGTCCTGCGTGGTCGGGGCAAAGCCCTCGTGGCGAAGGAGATCGTCGCCCTGGAACCGTTGGATGCGTTGTTCGTCCCGCCGCGTACGCCGCATCGCTGGATCAACGACGGCGAGGAGCCGTTCGGCTTCCTCTGTCCTGTCGACGCTCAACGGGATCCGCCCGGCCCGGTCGGCGATGAGGAGTGGGAGAGGCTCCGGCAACACGATGAGACGGCCCCCTATGTCTTTTGACACGCTTCGATGAGTCTCGCCACCGTTGCCGCACATGGCTTCCGGATCAACGGGGCCGGCCACCTGGAGCTCGCCGGTATCGACGCGCTCGTCCTGGCGCGTGACTTCGGCACACCCCTGCACGTCCTGGACGAGGGGCGCCTGCGCGCCAACTGTGGGGAGTACCGCGATGCGCTCGCCCAGGCCTACGGGCGCAACGCGCGAGCGATCTTCGCCTCCAAGGCCTGCTGCACCGTCGCCACCTGCCAGATCGCGCATCAGGAAGGTATGGGGATCGATGTCGCCTCAGGTGGAGAGCTGCACACCGCGCTCCGCGCCGGCGTGCCGGCCAAGGACCTCTACTTCCATGGAAACAACAAGACGCCGGATGAAATTGAGTATGCGCTGCGTACTGGCGTTGGACGCTTTGTGGTCGACAATGACCATGAGTTCGATCTGCTCGAGACGCTGACCGCCAGGCTGGACACGACGGCTGACATTCTGCTGCGTCTCACGCCGGGGATCGAGCCACACACCCACCAGGCCATCCGTACCGGCGGGGTGGACTCGAAGTTTGGATTCGGGATGCTCGACGGCGCCGCGTATCGGGCCGTGGTCCGTTCCAGCCGCATGCCGCGGGTACGGCTGAGGGGACTGCACGCTCACATCGGCTCCCAGGTGTTCGACCTCGAGCCGTTCCGCACGTCCGCTGGGGCGCTGGTCGATTTCGCCGCGCGCATCCGCGACGAACTCGACGTCACGGTCGATGAACTCAATCTGGGCGGCGGTCTAGGGATCCGGTATGTGACGACCGATGAACCGCCGTCGATCACCGGCTACGTGCGGGCGCTGGCCGATGTGGTGACCGCGAAGGTGCGAGAACACCGTCTCAGTCCGCCCAGGCTGTCCGTTGAACCAGGGCGGTCCATCGTCGGCAGCGCGGGCGTGACGCTGTACACGGTGGGCGCGATCAAATCGATCCCCGGCGTGCGTACATACGTCGCGGTTGATGGCGGCATGTTCGAGAACCCGCGGCCGGCGCTCTACGGCGCGCACTACGAGGCGGTCGCTGCCGCACGCGCCGCTGACGCGGCGACAGACGTGATGGCCGTGGCGGGCCGATGCTGCGAATCCGGCGATGTCCTGATCTGGGAGGTCCGCCTGCCTCCCGTGCGCAGTGGCGACCTGCTGGCGGTGTTTGGGACCGGTGCGTACACATACTCCATGGCGAGCAACTATAATCGGTTTCCCCGGCCCGCGGTGGTGCTGGCCGGCGACGGGCGGGCCCGGTGCGTGGTGGAACGCGAAACCTACGATGATCTCCTCCGCAAGGACGTTGCGTTGTAACCCTCGAAGCAAGCACGACGATGCTTGGAATTGACGTGAGCGTTCTGCCGTACGTGGCCGTCGCGCTCATTGTGGCAGCGACCGTGCATGAGTATGCGCACGCATATGTCGCGGACCGCCTGGGCGATCCCACGCCACGCGCCCAGGGCCGGCTGACCCTCAACCCTCTGGCGCATCTCGATCCTGTCGGGTCGCTGCTCATCCTGCTGCTGGGATTTGGATACGCGAAGCCGGTGCCCATCAATCCGACGAACTTCCGCGACTGGCGTCGCGACACAATGCTCGTAGCCGTGGCGGGCCCGCTGGCCAACATCACCCTGTTGTTCATCTTGGGGGTGCCCTACAAACTGGGGCTGCTGGAGACCACTGGGGCGGCCGCTGTGCTGCCGTTCAGCCGGCTGCTTCTGGTGATGCTGCGGATCAACGCGATGCTCGCCGTGTTCAACCTTATTCCGATCCCGCCGCTGGACGGGTCGAAGATCCTCATGGGCCTGCTCCCGCCGGCGCAGGCGGTGTCGTATGCGCGCCTCCAGCCGTATGGGACGTGGATTTTGATTCTGCTCGTGTTCACCAACGTGTTGAGCTACGTGCTGATCGGGCCGATGCGGTGGCTGGTCGAACAGGCGACCGGGAGCGGATTCTTTTTTTGAGCTGAGGCCGCGGAGATGCCGTATATCGTAAAGATTCCGCAATTTGAAGGTCCTCTCGACCAGCTCCTCACGCTGGCGCAGCAGGGCCAGGTGGATCTGCGCGAGATCCCATTGGCGCACATCGCCGAAGCGTATCTGGCCGGGACGGAGCACAAGGTCGACCTGGAAGAGGCCACAGAGGTCTTGTGGATGCTGGCGGCGATGATCGAGATGAAATCGCGCCTGCTGGTGCCCAAACCACAGACACCCGCGGAGCCCCTGTCGGTTGAAGAGGAGCCCTCGGATCTGGAGGCGCGTCTGGAAGAGAAACTCCAGGAATACCGCGTGTTCAAGGAAGTGGCCTCCGCCCTTCGGGCGCTGGAGGACTACCAGCACCGCATCTTCGCCCGCCCCCCCGGAGACGATCCCAACGCGGTGTTTCTCGAAGGCGTCACATTGGATGATCTCTTCCGCGCATTCCAGCAGGTGCTGGAGCGCGCGCGGGAAGAGGTAGGCGAAATCGCGGCCGAAGAGGTGA
This sequence comes from Candidatus Segetimicrobium genomatis, assembly GCA_005888595.1. Classification (GTDB taxonomy): domain Bacteria; phylum Sysuimicrobiota; class Sysuimicrobiia; order Sysuimicrobiales; family Kaftiobacteriaceae; genus Telluricultor. Next base: position 23,137 of record VBAL01000011.1, on the reverse strand, counting down.
AAGTCGCCGAACGCATGGAGTCTATCCTCACGCTGCTGGCCCAGCATCCCCAGGGCGTGCTCTTTAGAGACCTGTTCGCCGCGGCAGCGACAAAGTTGCAGGTCATCGTCACGTTCCTGGCGTTGCTGGAGCTGATCAAGAATCGACGTGTCCGCGCGCAGCAGCCGCAGACGTTTGCCCCCATCCGGATCGCGCTGGCCACCACATGACGATTCCCAACGGCCTGGTCCCTCAACGCGATGACGTCAACCTCGACGAGTTGAAGCGCGCGGCCGAGAGCATTCTGCTGGTCAGCGGAGGTCCGGTGACGGTCGATCAACTGGTGGAGGCATTGGGGGTGCCGCCCCAGACAGTGCATGCGCTGCTCTGGGAGCTGCAGCAGGATTATGGGGGCCGTGGGATCCAGATTCAAACCCTCGCCGGAGGATACCAGCTCTGTACCCGGCCGGAGCTGGCGCTGTACGTGCAGCGATTTCTGCGGCTGGACCATCGTGAGCCACTGTCACAGGCGGCTCTTGAGACATTGGCGATCGTCGCGTACCGGCAGCCGATCACTCGCGCGGAGATCGAGGCGGTGCGGGGGGTGCGCAGCGACCACATCCTCGAGCGGCTGCTGGAGCGTCATCTCATCCGGGACGTCGGCCGCAAGCAGGCATTGGGCAGACCCATTCTCTACGGGACCACCGAAGGCTTTCTCCGGTATTTCGGCCTCAAGGATCTCGGGGATCTTCCTGTGCTGGAAGGGAACGATCCTCGCGGCGCGCTCGGCGGCATGGCGCCGTCCCCACAGGCGTCCTCCGTGGAAGGGTCAGGCGCGGTCTAGGCATCTCATGGGAGCGCTCCATGCCAAAGCGGTTATACAGGTCGCGCACCGAGCGCTGGATCGCCGGCGTCTGCGGGGGGCTGAGTGACTATTTCAACGTCGATGTCATCGCGCCGCGGGTGGCGTTCGTGTTGCTGGCCCTGTGGAACGGGTTCGGGCTGGTGCTCTACCTGCTCCTCGTCATCCTTCTCCCCGACGAACCGCTCACCGAGGTCGTGACCGAGCCCGGGCTGCCTCCGGTTCCCGATGAAGGGGAACCGCAACGCCGGGCCCGGGTGCTGGGTTCGATCCTCGTGCTGGGTGGCGGGGGCTGATCGTGCTGGCCCTGCGGCCCCGCAGAAAAACCGTGATTCGTGATTGGTGATTCGTGATTCGTCACGGTCCTGGAACAGTAGGTCCCCAAGAGTCTTGGCGAATCACTAATCACGAATCACTAATCACGCTTTCATGACGCAGCGCGCGAGCGGCAAGCCGATCGTCGCAATCGACGGGCCGGTCGGCGCCGGGAAGAGTACGGTCGCACGCGGAGTCGCGCAGCGATTGCGGTTCCGTTACGTGGACACCGGTGCGATGTACCGATCGGTGGCATGGGCGGTGCTGCAACGCGGTGTCAGCCTGAGCGACGAACGGGCCGTGACCGCACTCGCCCGATCGGTGCGCATCGACTTCGTGACAGATCCACTTGGCCAGCGGGTGTTGGTCGATGGGGTGGATGTGACCGAGGCGATCCGGACCCCCCAGGTGAGCGACGGCGCGTCGATCGTCAGCGTCTACCCTGGGGTGCGCGAGGCGATGGTGACGATCCAGCGCCGCATGGGGGTCGACGGGGGGGTCGTGATGGAGGGGCGCGACATCGGAACGGTGGTGTTTCCCGACGCGGAGATCAAAGTATTCTTGGATGCGTCGCTGGACGAGCGTGCACGCCGGCGGTTCGAAGAGTTGAAGGCCAGAGGCGCCGGCGTGGATCTGGAGTCGGTGCGGAAGGCAGAGGAGGAGCGCGACCGCCGGGATCGCACGCGCAACCACTCGCCGCTGCGCGCCGCTCCGGATGCGGTTGTCATCGACTCAACGGGGGTCCCAGCGGACGAGGTCGTGGCTCGCATCGTACAGCTCGTCCAGAGGAGGATGCGTGAGTAAAGACTTTGCGGTGCCGCACAGCGCCGGCCTAGGCCGCTGGCTTGCCGGACGAGTTGCCGACGTCTGGTACCTGTGTGTGAAAACCGCCCTCTGGGCGATCTGCAAAGTGCTCTTTCGTCTTCGAATTGAGGGCCGCGGGCACGAGCCGGCCAGGGGGCCGTTCATTGTTGCGGCGAATCATGCCAGCGCGATTGATCCGCCGATCGTCGGCATGTCGCTCAAACACAAAGCCGCCTATATGGCCAAGCACGAGCTCCTGCGGGCGCCTGTGCTGGGTGCACTGTTGCGTTCTATAGGCGTGTTCCCGGTGCGCCGTGGCGAGCCGGACCGTAAGGCCATCCGCCGGTCCCTGGAGGTATTGGAATCAGGCGGGGTGCTGGTGATGTTTCCCGAAGGTACACGCAGCCTCGACGGGAGGCTGCGGGCGCCTGAGCCCGGCGCGGCAATGATCGCCCTGCGCACCGGCGCGGCGGTCATGCCGGTCGCGGTGATCAACAGCCAACGCATCTTGCCCAAGGGAGCCCGTCGGCCGAAGATGCAGCGAGTGACCGTCCGGATGGGCCCGCTTATCGCCGTGCCCAAGATCGAGGGCCGCCTCGATCACGAGACGCTGGAGGGGTGGGGCACACGCATCATCGAGGCGATCGAAAAACTGCTCCCTGCGGATCAACGGCGCATCAGGCAGTGATGCGTGATTCGTGATTTGTGATTCGGTCCTTCCTCCTGGCGCGATCGTCCCTGGCGAATCACGATTCACGAATCACCAATCACGCCCTCGGGACAACGACCTCGATCGCCCGAGGAACAATCCGGAATACCGCCGGCACTTTTCCGACGATCTCCCCGTCGGCGTGGATCGCCAGCGGGGCGACGCTGTCCACGCGCACGTCACGCGCCGTGGTGTGCGCCACCTTGGGGTGTGTCAGGTGGCGTCCCGAGAACACTTTGGGCAGGACAGCCAGAGTCTCCAGCTTGGTGAGGTCGGTCGCGTAGACGACGGCCAGCAGGCCGTCCTCGATGTTGGCATGCGGGGCCATGTACATCCCGCCTCCGTACCAGTTGGTGTTGGCGGCCGCGAGTAGAAACAACTTCAGTTGCTGCTCCTGCCCATCGATGGTGATTCGCGCGTCAACTGGACGGTAGGTCACCAGCGTCTGGAGAATCCCGGCCACGTACACCGTTGTTCCTTTGATCCACCGCGGCCACCGGTTCACCAGCTGCGCCACCTCGGCATCGAAGCCGACTCCCGAGATGGTGGCAAAGTAGTGGTCGTTCACCTGGCCGATGTCGACACGGCGCCGCGTGCCGTCCAGCACGGTCCGGGCGGCGGCGCGTGGATTCAGCGGGATGCGGAGACAACGCGGGAAGTCGTTGGCGGTTCCCTCGGGGATAATCGCCAGGGCAGGGACCGGGGACGTCCGGCTGCGCATCAAGCCATTCACAGCCCAGTGAGTGGTGCCGTCCCCGCCGGCGGAGATCACGACGGCGTAGCCGTCGCCACCGGCCCGTGCGGCGAGTTCCATGCCCTCCTCTGGCGAGTGTGTCGTTACCTCGTCGAAAGGCAGTCCGGCGTCACGGAGGGTGGCGCTGATCTCCGGCCAGGCACGCCGCGCGCGACCCTTCGCAGAAAACGGGTTAATGATGGCGAGCGTGCGTCCAAGCGGCGTACGGGGCGGCGACATGCCATCAGGCTATACGGCGGCGAAATTGGCCAATCCTGTCCCACCCAGTCAACTTCTGACTCGCGCCTTCATGTTACTGGGTGTTGACCGCCGACTGCTGACTGCAGACTGCCGACTGTTCTTGGTTACTCTTCCATAGTATGCTAAGGGCGATGGAAATCGTCGTGGCCAAGCACATGGGTTTCTGCGGTGGGGTGAAGCGCGCGGTGGAGATGGCGGGCGGCACCGCGGAGGCTGCATCCGGCGCAGTATACACGTGGGGCCCGCTGATCCACAATCCGCAGGTGGTACGCCGGTTGCAGGACGCCGGCGTCCGTGTGGCCGGCGCGCTAGAGGATCTGCGCGGCGATGCGTTCGTCGTCTCGGCGTACGGCGTCGAGCACGCCGTGCTGGATGCCGCGAAAGCGCAGGGGATGCGCGTGGTCGATGCGACCTGCCCCGTAGTCATCCGGGCCCACTCCCTGGCGTTCAAATTAGTGGAAGAGGGCTACAGCCTCGTCGTGGTTGGCGACCACGGGCACCCCGAAATGGTGACGTTGAAGGAGGTCCTTGGCGACAAAGTCACCATCGTACACGACCGCGAGGAGGCGGCGCGGATCAAACTGCGCGGCAAGGTTGCGGTCATGTCGCAGACGACCCAGTCGCAGGAGAACTTCCGCCAGATCGTGGGCGACCTCAGCCTGCGCACCAAAGAGCTGCGGGTGGTCAACACCCTGTGCCCGGCGATCACGGTGCGCCAGGAAGAGGCCGAGCGGATGGTGGAAGAGGTGGATGCCCTGGTGGTGATCGGTGGCCATCACAGCGCCAATACCACCCGCCTCTGGGAGATCGGTCAGGCGCACCGCTTGCCGACATTCCATATCGAGGTGGCGGATGAGCTCAAAGCGGACTGGTTTGTGGACGTGACACGGGTCGGAGTGATGTCGGGCGCCAGCACGCCGGACTGGATAGTCAGTGAAGTATTGCTCCGTCTTGATGAAATTGGGCAAGGACACGAACCTACAGAACCTACACGACCTACACAATCACAGGCAGAACGGGCCTGATCCGAGAAGAAGAAGGGCGGCGCCGGAAGCTCTGCAAGTAATTCTGTAGCTTGCGTAGGTTGTGTCGTTTATGTACGTTGAGGCGGCGGCGCGCGCCGCCATTTTTCACGCCATGAGCAAACCTGTTGTGGCTATTGTCGGACGCTCCAACGTGGGAAAGTCCGCGTTGTTCAACCGGCTGGTTGGACAGCGAAAAGCCATCGTCGAAGATATCCCGGGTATTACGCGGGACCGGCTCTACGCGACCGCATCCTGGCGCAGCCGGGAGTTTACAGTTATCGATACCGGGGGCATGGCCTGGCCTGCAGAGGCGCCTGTGCAGGAGCAAGTGCGCCGGCAGGCCGAGCGGGCGGTGGAGGAGGCTGACGTCATCCTCCTCGTCGTGGACGCCCGCAGCGGCTTGCTCCCCGACGACCGCGACGTGGCCGAATACCTGCGGGCCAGCCGGCGGCCCGTGCTCATCGTGGCCAACAAAGTTGACCATCCTCAGCATACCGGCGCCTACGAATTCTACGAACTCGGGCTAGGGGATGTCATCCCTATCTCAGCGTTGCACGGGCTCGGCATCAACGATCTTCTTGATCAAGTGGTGGCCTTGCTCCCGGAGGGCGAACCGGATGTCGTCGCGGAACCGGCGGTCCAGGTGGCGGTGGTCGGGCGCCCCAATGTGGGGAAATCCTCACTTGTAAATGCGATCCTCGGGGAAGAGCGGGTCATCGTCGACCCAGCGCCCGGTACCACACGCGACGCGATCGACACCCCATTTGTGCGAGGCGGCCAGCCGTTCAATCTCATCGATACCGCTGGGCTGCGCCGCAAGGCCAGGATTGACGCGCCGGTGGAGCGCTACAGTGCCGCGCGGTCGTTGGGAGCGGTGGAGCGGGCGGACGTCGTCGTCCTCGTGCTGGATGCCTCGGGACCGCCTGTGGAGCAGGACCAGGAGATCGCGCGCTACACGCTGGAGCAGGGCAGGGCCCTGGTGCTGGCGGTTAACAAGTGGGACTTGGTGAGCTCAACGCCGAAACCGCACGATCAGGCCCTGGGAGCCATTCGCGGCGCCATGCGCTTCGTGGGCTACGCGGCGCTGGTGTGCACGTCGGCAACGCAGGGATGGGGGATCGCGGTGCTGATGGACCGTGTGGTGGACGCGGCCAGCGCGCACAGCCGGAGGATCCCGACCGGTCCGCTGAATCGCGCCATCGAATCCGCCGAACAGGCTCACCATCCGCCCGCAGATAAAGCCGGGCGCCAGGTCAAGATCTACTATGCGACGCAGCCTCAGGTCAAACCGCCCACGATCGTCCTCTTCGTGAACGATCCCGGGCTGATCACCGAAGACTACCGGAGGTACCTCGAGGGCAGGTTGCGCGAAGCGTTTGACTTCCGGGGCACCCCGATCAGGCTGGTCTGCCGGCCCAGAGAACGCACCGGGGCGCACCGTTGATGACCGTTGTCGTGCTGGCCCTTGGGTATCTGCTGGGATCGCTGCCCACGGGGTTGCTGGTTGTCCGGGCGTTGACGGGCCAGGATATCCGTGCCGCGGGCAGCGGGAACATCGGAACGGTCAACGTGTACCGTGTCGCCGGCCTCTGGGCATCGATCCTTGTGCTGGCCGTGGATATGCTCAAGGGCGCGGTGCCGGTGATTCTGGCGCGGATGTGGGGGCAACCGGCGGAGACCCAGGTGGCCGGCGGTCTTGCCGCGATCGCCGGACACAACTGGTCTCTGTTCCTGCGCTTTGGAGGTGGCAAAGGCATCGCCACATCGTTTGGCGTTCTGCTGGCCATCTCGCCACCTGTTGGATTTGTCGCGGCCGCGGTGTGGGGTGTTGTCGTTGCTGTCACGCGGTATGCATCGCTGGGCTCCCTGCTTGGCATGATCTCCGTCCCGGTCACCATGTGGTGGCGCAGGGAGCCGGCCCCGCATCTCGTATTTGGACTTATCACCCTGACGTTTGCACTGTATCGTCACCGCGCGAATGTAGCCAGGCTGGTCTCCGGGACCGAACTGCGAATTACGGACAAACCACGGGGATCATGACTGCCCGTATTGGGCTGCGGGCATAGGTAGGGTGTGATGACCATGTTGGCACCAGAGATTCGCTTTGAACTGTTGGCCCTGGCCATCGTGCTCCTTCTGGTGGCTGTGTTTGTGTTGCGCCGCCTGGTGCGGCGGCGAATGGCCGATCGCGCCATGCGCGATCCCGAGACCGGGACGTATACGGCGGGCTTCATCCAGGAGGTCTACGAGGCCGAACTCCGCCGGGCCGAACGCACCGGGGTGCCGTTCTCCGTGGCGCTGGTGGCGCTGCGGGACGATGTGGGCTCGGGGAAGCCGCTGCCTTCCGACGCGCCGCTGGCGGCCGCGCAGTGGCTGCGCGAGAGTCTCCGCGGCAGTGACTATATCGGGCGGCTTGATGAGCATCGTTTTGCGCTCGTGCTCCCCGAGACATGGGAAGAGGATGCGCGGATTGTCTTGGCCCGCATCGACGGATCATTTCACTACGAGGCGAAATCAAATGGGGGTAAGGAGCACTGGCTCACGTGCAGCGTTGGCGTCGCCACGTGGACCCCTGAGAATCCGGACGTATGGGCCGGCGCAGCAAAGCAGCTAGAAACCGCCTTGCGCGCACCAAAACAGCACTCCTCCAGCACGCTCTCACCGAACCGCACGTAAGTCCAGCAGAGGAACATCCTGCAGGCAAAGGCGCCTGCGGGATTATTTCTATTTCTCGTCGAATCATGGCTCGAAAATCGCAAAAGGTCCTTCGAGCCAGCTGTTCCCGGAACGGTGCATTGGGAAGGCGCAGGTCGGTGTTCAATTACCGCTGCGGCTCTATTTGCTGCTACGTCACTACGCGTGGTTCGAGGGCGGGGATTCCCTGATTAGCTGTTGTGGCTACTTCGCCGTAGGGCCTAGGCCGTGAAGCACCCGGTCGCCAACGCGATACGGCCGAAGACGACGCGTGGCGCCGCGGCTCGAGTGACGTGGAGCCAGGTAACCGCCTTTCGGCTCTCCGGGCACCATCTCTTGGAGCGGGCACCCGCGAGGGCGCTCATATCTGTCGTCGGTGAAATGGCCGGCGCTCAGGCGCAGGTCCTCTCGGCGGCGCAGATCTCGCTCTGGGCGAGAGTCCGCGACCTGCGGGTCGAAGATGTGGACGCGGCCCTCCGGGAACGGACCTTGGTCAAGGCTTGGTGCATGCGCCGGACCCTGCATCTCCTGCCCTCCGAAGACCTGGGCATCTTCGTTCGGGGTTCAGCCCGGCGTGCGGAGCGAGAGATTCGGTGGGTTCGTGGGAGAGGCATCTCCGACCGCGTCCTCGAGGAACTGATCGACGCGGCGCTGAGAGTATTGGACCAGCCGCTCACGGGACGGGAGCTCATCGAACGCGCGAGCCGGTCCTTGGGGGTGCGGACGCGGGCGATACGAGGAGAGGGTTGGGGGAGCCGAACGAGGGTCCCGGGCGTCGCGGTCGGAGGCCTGACCTTCCCGGCGAGATATCTCCTGCATCTCGTGGGCGCCCGCGGGGTCGTCTGCTCAGGTCCAAGCCGCGGTAACGAGCCGACGTTCGTTCGGGCCGACGCATGGATCCCCCAGTGGCGGGATGTTCCGAGGGAACGAGCGGAAAAAGAACTTCTGCGCAGGTACCTGCGGGCTTTCGGGCCTGCGACTCCGTCAGACTTTGCGATGTGGACTGGCATACCACTCACTGAAGCTCGCGAGATCTGGGCGCGCGAGGAAGCGGACATCGCTCCAGTAAGTGTCGACGGTTGGGGGGCGGCGGTCCTTCGGGACGACCTCCACGAGCTCGAGGGGGTCGAGTTCGAACGGCCACCGGTCCGCCTTCTGCCGTACTTCGATTCTTTCCTCCTCGGTCACAGGGAGAGGGAGCACCTCGTCGCTATGAGGGACCGGAAGAGGGTCTACCGAGCGCAAGGGTGGATCGCCCCTGTAGTTCTCGTCGATGGGCGCGCCGTGGGCGTGTGGGCCCACGCCTGGGAGGGAAATCGTCTCCGCGTCGGTGTTACGAAGTTTGCCTCCATATCGCGACGCATCACGGCCGGGATACGGGAGGAAGCGCGTGACCTCGGCCGGTTCCTCGGAGGTCCCAACGTGGACGTCCAGATCGCCTTTAGGTGAGGAATCCCCCGCAGCACTCCAGTCGCTCGGCGCCCTTCCCCGTCCCCGCTTAACGAATTGAAACGACTGCGCGACCGCCCGACCGCGTCTCTTCCGCGATTCCGCGTTTCCGCTATAATTGTTCCCGTCGGGCCGTAGCGCAGGTGGTAGCGCGCTTCCTTGGGGTGGAAGAGGTCGCCGGTTCAAGTCCGGCCGGCCCGACCAGGAATGACGTGGGGTCTGGTGATTCTGCCGACTCCGCGTCATGTCCGTTTGCCTTCAGTTTGCCTTAAGTCAAGGCCACGGCGAGGGAGGTAATGGGTCAGTTTGAAGTCTGAAGTGCCGCGGTCGGGTGCGCTCTGTAGACAGGGGAAAAGGAGCAAGTTCATGATTTTTGGTGCCCATATAGTCGTATATAGTAAGGATGCGACGGCTGATCGCGCCTTCTTCCGGGAGGTCCTCGGATCTTCATCCGTAGATGCTGGCCACGGATGGCTGATCTTCGCGCTCCCTCCGGCGGAATTGGCGGTTCATCCCGCCGAGGAGCATGGCCGGGACGAACTCTATTTCATGTGTGACGATCTGAAGTCCGAGATATCGGCACTCGGGGAGAAGGGCGTCCGATGTTCGGAAGTGCAAGAAGCAAGATGGGGTTCGATCACCAAGATCCGGCTTCCAGGCGGAGGCGAAGTGGGTCTCTACCAGCCGAAGCATCCAACCGCGATGGCCCGTACCTCAAACTGACCCACTACCGCGAGGGATGGGGACAGACGTGCTGATGGTAGTTTTCGGTGCGGGGGCATCCTACGACTCATACCCTACGGAACCCGCGAATCCAGATCGCCCTGTTGCATGGCGCTCGCCACTGGCAAGAGAGCTGTTCTCGCACCCGGAAATCTACCCCCAGATCGAAAAGTTCCCGCGTTGCGCTCCCGTCGTGCCGCGCCTAAACAATCCGCCGGAGGGCAGTTCTCTAGAACTGGAGCTGGGAGCGGCTTCAATCAGAAGCGGACCAGGGAGATACTGAGCGTCAATCCCAACTGACGGCGATCCGCTACTACCTGCAATACGTCATTTTTCTTTGTCAATCGAACTGGTGAATAGTACCTGGTACCATTTTCAACCCATCCGGGCCGGTCTCAATTGACTCAGTTGGGCTATGGACGCTCCGTCTCCAGGTCCCCAGGTACGTTGATCACACCTTGGCCGAAAATCCGATAAGCTCAAGTCAATTCTAAGAAACCTGCTAGTAGCACTTCCACCACGGCTGCACGGTGCCAGGGACCGTGAACGGGCACAGTTCAACACTCCATGCACCGGAACCCTGAACCACTCGCTGACGCTGGGGTTCAGGGGAGGGATTCATGCGCATCGCACCGAACGTGCTCGCACAATTGAGAGCCGTCCCATTTCGAAACGGAAGGAGTTGAAGGCTGTGGAAAGGACCTATATAGTCGCCGGCATAATCGTAACCGCACTCATCGTCGCGGCGACCACCGGCCCGACCAGTGGTCTGGCGGCGGCGGATGGCACGGTCAAAGTTGGTGTCATCGAGATGCTGACGGGCGGCAGCGCGTTCTACGGCAACGCCGTGCTTGAGGGTATCAAGGTCGCCGAGGCCGAGATCAACGCGTCCGGCGGGATCAACGGAAAGAAGCTCCAGCTCGCGATCATGGACAATGCGTCCGACAACGCGCAGGCGGCCGCGCTCTCCGCCCAGCTCGCGAACGATAAGAGCATCCCGGTTGGAATTACACCGACGTACCAGCCCAACTTCAACGCCGCGTGCGCGCGCGCGAATGCGGCGGGCTTCCCGATGGTGTCGGCTCAATCCGGCCCGCCCGACCCGAAGAACAATCCACGGGGCTGGTGCTGGACGATGACCACCGACCCGGTCGCCCAGGCGACGTACACATTCCAGACGCTCAAGGCGAAGAAGGGTTGGCAGAGGTTTGTGATGGTGTACGACCAGGACAACGGCTACGTGGCCTTCCAGCGTCCGAACATCCGGGAATCGGCGAAGGCCGCGGGAGTGGACCTGCAAGAGGTCGGCGTTGCCGCCGGGACGAGCGACTTCGGCCCGCAGATCACCCGGGCGAGGAATGCCAACGCTGACGCGGTCTTCCCGTTCTTCACGATCGAGGACGCGGCGCGGTTCATGAAGCAGGCGCGGGAGCGAGGCCTCGCGACGCCGTGGTTCGACCCTGTCAGTCAACTGACGTCCAAACGGCTTCCGCAACTGTCGGGCGGCGCGGCGACAGGCCTCCTCGCGTCCACGCCGCAGTCGGCAGACGATATCCTGTCGTTCAAGGCGTTCTTGACCTCCTATGCGAAGCTGAACGGCAAGGAGCTCGACGATCCAACGTACACCGGGTTCGGCTACGACGCGCTGCGCCTGATCGCCATGGCAATGAAGGACGCCGGCACGACGACCGACCGCGCGGCCATCAAAGCACAGATCAATAAGTACAAGACCCCCTGCTTCTCGATCTGCTTCACGGGCCGGCAGGACATCGGCGCGTTCCTCGCCGGCAGATTCTATCTCGTCACGCTGTTGGCGGACAAGGGTTTCGTTCGTTTCTGAAGCAGGCGCATGAGGAGCACTTTCCCCGACAGCGCTCCTGTCCCGGCCGGAGCCGGGACAGGAGCGCTGCTTGCCATTGAGGGTCTCACCCAGCGCTTCGGCGGTGTCGCGGCGCTCACCGATGTCTCGTTTTCGGTCGACGCCCATGCCGTCCAGGCGCTGATCGGCCCCAACGGCGCCGGCAAGACGACCCTGTTCAACGCGATCACGGGCTTCCTGCGACCCGACAGCGGCCGCGTGTACTTCAAGGGCCGGCGCATCGACGGCATGGCCCCGCAGCGCATCGCGCGGCTCGGGATGGTGCGGAGCTTCCAGAGCATCCGCATGTTCAAGGGGCTGACCGTGTACGAGTCCCTCCTCGTCTCACGGCCGCGCGAGCAC
>VBAL01000011.1:281-11266 GCA_005888595.1 Candidatus Segetimicrobium genomatis | reverse complement strand
GAAGTCGCCCGCGCGCTGATGACCGACCCCACGATGATCCTGCTGGACGAGCCGAGCGCCGGAGCGACCGTTCCAGAGCGCCACGCGCTCGTGGAGCTGATTGCCGAGCTGAAGGCCGCCGGAACGACCGTGATGGTGATTGAGCACAATGTCCCGTTTGTGATGCAGGTCAGCGATCGCGTGATCGTGCTCGACTTCGGCAAGAAAGTCGCTGAGGGCACGGCGGCCGAAATCGCCGAAAACCCGATCGTGCGGGAGATCTACCTCGGTTCGAACGAGGAGCAGGGCGGTGCCTGACGACTCCGCAATCGCCGTCCGCGGTCTCGACGTGGCCTATGGCGCGATCCGAGCGGTTCAGGGTGTCGACATAGATGCTCCGCGCGGCCAGATCACGGCACTGATCGGCTCGAATGGAGCTGGAAAGTCGTCGACCCTGAACGCGATCGCGGGCCTGGTGCCCATCGCCCGGGGCAGCGTCGAGATCGGTGGGGTGGACGCGACCCGTCTGCCGGCGCACGTGCGGGTAGTTGAGCGCGGCGTCGTGCTGATCCCGGAGGCACGGGCCGTATTCCTGACGATGACGGTGCGGGAGAACCTTGGGCTGGGAATACGGGTCGGGCGCGAGCGCGAGGCGCGGGGGCATAAGAGTGCCTTCACGCTAGAGGACGCGTTCCGCCTTTTCCCCGTCCTCGAGGAGCGCACCGACAAGCGAGCGCAGTACCTTTCGGGCGGCGAGCTGAAGATGCTTGCCATCGCCCGGTCGCTCCTCATGCACCCGCGGGTGCTCTTGATCGATGAGCCGTCGATGGGCCTCGCCCCTCTGCTCGTGCGGCAGATCTTCGCCGTGCTGCGCGGGATCCTGCGGGAGCATGACGTCTCCGTGCTGCTCGTCGAGCAGGACACGGCCGTCGCCCTCGAGCTTGCGAGTTCCGCGTATGTGATCGAGCAGGGACGCATCACGATGCACGCCCCCGCCTCGAAACTCCGAGGCGATGCCCGCCTCAAGGCGGCCTACCTCGGAGCGGACGCTGCGGCCGGTCGACCTGCCCCCGAGGACGCAAAGGAGCCATGTCCTTGACGGAGTTCCTGCAGTACGTGATCGACGGGCTCGGCAGTGGCACGCTCTACGTGCTCGTGGCAATCGGGTTCACGTTGGTGTTCGGCGTCATGGGGCTGATGAACGTCGCGCACGCTGACTTCTACATGCTCGCGGCGTTCGGACTGTTCTTTCTCGGCGGCGTCGAGGGCCTCGGTTGGGGCGTCCTCGCAGCGACGATCTCCGTCCTGATCGGCTCGCTCATCATCGGGTTTGCGATGTTCCATCTCATCCTCAAGCGGCTCGACAAGGAGATTATGATCGCGTTCTTCGTCGCCACGCTTGGCGTCTCGTTCTTCCTCGAGAACCTTGTCGCAAAGCTCGCCGACTTCCGCGTCCGCTCAGTCCCCGCGCTCTTCACCACCCACACCTACGTGATCGAGGGCCTCTACATCACGAACAGCGTCGCGGTGTCGCTGGCGGCGGCGCTCATCATCACGTTCGGCCTCCTCGCGTTCCTCAACTACACCGAGCACGGACAGCTGCTCCGCGCAGTCGCGGAGAATGCGATGCTCGCCAAAGGGGTCGGCATCGACACCGGCAGGATGACGCTGCTTGCCGTCTTGATCGGCTCGTTTATCGCGGTGATCGGCGGCCTTCTGTATGCGAACACGACGTCGACGGCCGACCCGTTCGTCGCCAACACCGTCTCGCTTAAGATGTTTGCCGTCGCCATCGTCGCGGGAATTGGATCGGTCGGGGGCGCGCTCGTGGTCGGCCTATTCCTAGGGATCGCGGAGTCGCTATCGTTGTGGGTCGGCGTTCGCGGCGGCTTCGACGGCTCCCAGTGGCAGAACGTGATTGGCCTCGTGCTGATGGTGGTCGTGCTCATGACCCGTCCGAACGGCCTGTTCGGCAAGTTCGAGCGGATCGGGTAACGAATCGGTGGACTTCTTCATCCCTGACAGCCTCACGGTCACCTACGCGTGCGCATTCTCGCTGGTAACGCTGGGGCTATACGTGACAATCTCGTCCGGCCAGTTCTCGGTCGCGCACGCGGCACTGATGGGCGTCGGCGGGTACGCGGCGGGCATCGCGACGGTCAACTGGAACCAGGCGTTCCCCGTCGCGCTGCTTGCCGGCGCAGCGGCCGGCGCCCTGCTCGGGCTCGCGATCGCGTTCGTGCTCCAGCGGACCTCGGGGATCCTGCTCGCTACCGTGACCATCGCGGTCGGGCAGGCAATCGCGCTCACCATCCAGAACGTCCCGTCCCTGGGAGGGTCGCAAGGCTACACTGGCATTCCGATCCGCACGACCGTCTCGTGGGCGATCGCGCTCACGGTCGTCGCGTTTGCGTTGATCCTCGGGCTTCTCCGCACGCGGATCGGGCTCGAGTTCCTCGCCGTCAGATGCGACGAGACAGTCTCAAAAGCCCTCGGGATCTCCATCCTCGCGACACGGTTGTGGGGATTCGGGCTCGGCGGACTGCTGGCGGGCCTCGGGGGCGGACTCATCGCCCATCAGAACGGCCTCATCCAACCGAGCGAGGTGTCGTTTGCGCAGGAGCCGAAGTTCTTCATCTATCTCGTGATCGGCGGATTCACCTCGCCGTGGGGCGCGCTCTTGGGTACGCTCGCGATGTATTACGTGCAGGAAGTCATTCTCCGCTTCGGTGAAAGTTCGACGCTGACGATCTTCGGAGTGCACGCTCTCGACTACAAGGACCGCTTCTGGATCCTTGGCCTGCTCCTGATCGTCGTCGTGCTGACGCGCCCGCGCGGGGTCTTCGTACGACGCTCGCTGCGCTGGAGAGGGCCGAGGGAAATCGCGCCCGTGCCAACCACCGAAAACACGGGTTGACGCCGGCGAAGTACGCGCTCCACCAAGGGTACAGCCTGTGGCGGGCTCAACGAATTGCCATCTAGGCTGTACGCACTGGCAAGATCAGATGTCTCCCATCACACAAGACCCCAAGAAATTCAGGCTAACCGGAGATTCAGAACGTTTAGACTCTTTGGATTTCTAGCTGTACCACCTGGGGTGGAAAGGGGGTTGCCGGTTCAAACTTGCCATGCATCTGAAACGAAACGAAATGGTGCATGATTCACGAGGGCATGTCTCCTTTCCCTGGCCGCCGAGAAGGAAAATGGCTTGAGAGGTCGAATCGACATAACATCATAAACTCTTATCGACAGCATGAGTAATGTCGAATCTAGTCCGTACACAGCCGGTCGCCCTCTACTACCAGATCCAACAGGATCTACGCGCACGCATCAAGCGCGGCGAATGGAAGGCTGGCGACCGTCTGCCTCCCGAGCCCGAACTGGCAGCCCGCTACCGTGTGAGCCGGATCACCGTCCGCCAGGCCCTGGCGCGGCTCGTGGCAGATGGACATATCGAGCGCCGGCAAGGAACCGGCACGTTTGTGCGCGCCGAGAAGGTCGCCCAGCGAACGGGGCTCTTGACCAGCTTCACAGAGGAAATGCAGCACCGGGGACTCGAGCCCGTTACTCGCATCCTTGACTTTCAGATCCGCACACCCCCCGAGCATATACAGAAGATCCTGCGCTTGTCACCCACAGATGAAGTTGCATACCTGGAGCGGCTCCGGATTGCCAACGGAGAGCCGCTGGCCCTCACCGAGGCTTTTCTCCCCGCCCGCCTGGTGCCAGACCTGCAACACACACTCCTGGTCGACGGCTCGCTGTACCGCACGCTTGAGGAAGTGTACGGCCTCGAACTGGCGGAAGCCGATGAGGAGATCGAAGCCGCACTGGCGACGGGGAAGGAGCGCCGGTTCCTCGGCGTCAAGCCCGGAGCCCCCATCTTGCAGATCATCCGCACGACCTACCTTGCCACAGGTGAACCCGTCGAGTGGGTCCGCGTGGCCTACAAGGCCGAACGGTTCAAATACTACCTTCGCCTGAAAGGACGTCGGTAATTATTCCGAGCGCGGGATGGCGCCCTTATGAAAAGGAGGTGAGGTCGCCGCGCCGGCACGGCACGCCACACGTGAAGTTCCATTTTCCGCAAGCGAGGAGGGGGAACAGATGAGGGCAGTAGGCCTATTGCTCGTGGCCAGTTTGGTCCTTGTACTTTTGCCCGGCTTGGCACCGATCCAGGCTCAGGGGACTCAAGATCCAAAGGCCCTGGCGGCCTTATATAAGACCCTGCCGTTCCAGAACGTCTATCCACTCCCTGAAGGGCCAGTCGCCCTGGGGGGGACGGTTCGGACCATCAAGATCGGATTCTCGCAGACCGGTTTCAACCATCCCTGGCGGATCGAGATGATCAACTCCGCCAGAGCTGAGGTCGCTAGGCACCCCAACGTGCAGATTATCGTAACCGACGGGAAGGTGGACGTGGTAAAACAGAGCGGGGACATCGCCGACCTGCTTGCGCAAGGTGTCGACGCCATCGTCATGAGCCCAGTGGAGGACGCGGGGCTGCGGGCGGCCGCCCGAAAGGCCATGCAAGCGGGAAAGCCTGTGATCGTATTGGATCGGGACGTCTCTGTGGACAAAACCCTGTTTATGGGTCAGAGCAATGTCACCATGGCCGCTGGCGTGGCGAGCGTGCTGGTGGAGCAATTGAAGAAGAAATACGGCGCGCCCAGGGGCAACGTGGTTGAGATCACGGGCCTGCTCGGGTCGACTCCTGCTCAGGGCAGACACCAGGGCTTTGAGTCCATCGTGAAGCAGTACCCCGATATCAAAGTTCTGGCGACCGGGGACGGCCAGTGGATTCGGGAGCCTGCGGTGAAGCTGATGGAGGACTGGCTAGTTCGCTTCCCCAAGATCGACGCGGTCTTCTCCCACGCGGAGGAGTCTTCGTGGGGCGCTCAACTGGCCATCGAACGCGCAGGACGGAAAGACGAAGGCATCATGCACTTCACCCACGACTCGTCTAACCAGGGGTTCTGCTCGGTGAAGGCTGGGCTCTTCCTGGCGGACGGGAACTACACGCCCTACCTCGGTCACATCGGCGTCCGGGCGGCCCTCTATGCCCTGATGGGCAAGGAGTTGGCCAACAAGAAGCAGTACGCCTACGGGTTCAAATATGACCTGCCCGACCTGCCTGTGTTGACAAAAGCCAACGTCGATCAGTGGCTCGGCAAGGGGTGGGGAGACTGGGATAGGCAGAACTGCGGGAAGTACTTTATCCCGTAAAAGTCGGTGCGGGGACGCCGCTCGGCGTCCCCGCCAAAGCTTGATGGCGATTCTTGAGCTCCACGGCATCACGAAACGCTTTCCCGGCGTTACTGCCCTTCAGGAGATCTCCTTCGGGATCGAGGAGGGAGAGGTTCACGCCCTGGTGGGCGAAAACGGCGCCGGGAAATCGACGCTGGTCAAGATCCTGGCCGGCGCCGTGCGTCCTGACGCCGGGACGGTGCTCTACCTCGGTCACCCAGTGGCGTTCCGGGAGCCCCAGGACGCCATCCAGCAGGGCATCAGTACCATCCACCAGGAGCTCCACCTTGCTCCGCACTTGAGCGCTGCGGAAAACATTTTCCTCGGCCGCTATCCGCTCACCCGGCGCGTTACCATCGACTGGCCGCAGCTGTATCGAGATGCCGAGGCCGTGCTGGGACGTCTCGGCGTCACTCTGGACGTGCGGCAAAGGGTTCGGGATCTCAGCATTGCCCAGCGCCAGGTCATCGAGATTGCGAAGGCACTAGTCCACGAGTCCAGGGTCCTGATCCTCGATGAACCCTCGGCCGTCCTGGGACGCCACGACCTGCGGCTACTGTTTGGCGTGCTGGCGGCGCTCAAGGCGCACGGCACCACGATCGTCTACATCTCCCATCGCCTGGAGGAGGTTTTCGAAATCGCTGACCGCGTCACAGTGCTCCGCGACGGACGCCGAGTCGGCACGCGCCCGGTTCAGGAGCTGACGGTTGTGGGCTTGGTGCAGATGATGACCGGACGATCACTCGAAGAGTTGTGGCCGGTACGCCAGCATCAGGTCGGTGAGGTCGCACTCGAGATTCGTGGCCTGAGCCGGGGCCAGGTGTTCCGCGATGTGTCGCTGCAAGTGCGCTCGGGTGAGATTGTCGGGCTGGCGGGGAAAGTGGGCTCGGGCCGGACGGAGGTGGTGCGAGCGATCTTCGGCGCGGATGCCGTTGACGCCGGCGAGATCCTGGTCTTCGGACGCGCTGCTGCCATTCGCTCCCCGTGGGCCGCGGTGCGTTATGGTATCGGGTTGGTCCCGGAGGATCGCAAGATCCAGGGGCTCCTGCAGAACCGGCCCTTGGTGGAGAACATCTCGCTCACCAACCTCGGCCGCTTCATCGGGGCGGGTTTCTTGCGCCTCGGCCAGGAAGCCCGGGCGGTCCTGGCCCTGGTGCGAGCCCTGAACATCCGGGCGGCGGGACTCGGCCAACTGGTCAAGTATCTGAGCGGCGGAAATCAGCAGAAGGCGGTCTTGGCCAAGTGGCTCAACTCGGACTGCCGTATCCTCATCTTCGATGAGCCTACGCGGGGGATCGATGTCGGCGCTAAGGTGGAAATCTATGGGCTCATCGAGCGGCTAGCGGCAGAAGGCCGGGCAATCCTGATGATTTCCTCAGAGATCACAGAGATTCTGGGGATGGCGGACCGGATCATCGTGATGCGAGCTGGCATGATCGCCGGCACACTAACGCGTCGCGAGGCCACGGAGAACCGTTCCGCCTTCGATGCCCTCCTGGATGGATAGTCACATGAAAGAGAATGTCCTCGCTTCCGAGACGCAGACCGGGGCTCCTGCCTTTGGGCGGGGCCGGTCATGGGCGCAGGTGATGGAGCGCTACGGAATCCTGGTCGTGTTCATGCTGCTCGTGGCCGCCTCGGCGTTGCTCTCCCCAGTTTTCTTGCGCCCGGCCAACATCCTCAACGTGCTCAGGCAGATTTCGATAACCGGCGTCATCGCGCTGGGGATGACCTTTGTGATTCTTACCGCCGGCATCGACCTCTCGGTGGGCTCAGTGGTCGCCCTGGTCACGGTCTTAGCCGCTTCGTTTCAGCGCCTAGGTCTAGTTCCCGTCCTCTTGTTGGGGCTGGCCGTCGGCTCGGCGATGGGGCTGATAAATGGTGTGGGCATCGCCATGGGCCGCATCTCGCCGTTGATCATGACCCTGGCCATGATGTACATGGGCCGCGGTCTCGCCTTCATGTACTCCGGAGGCCTTCCTATCTATGGCATCCGCCCTGCGTTCATTCAATTCGGCAACGGGTTTACGGTCGGCATCCCCAACTCCGTCCTCTACTTCGTGGTCCTTCTGATCCTGTCGATCGCAGTGCTGCGCTTCACGGCATTCGGCCGGTTCGTCCTGGCCGTCGGGAGCAACGAGGAGGCGGCGCGCCTCGCTGGGGTAAGGGTGAGTCGCGTGAAGGTTCAGGTGTACGTGCTGAGCGGCCTTTTCTCAGGCTTCGCCGGCCTCGTCTATGCCGGCCAGCTGGGGATCGGAGTGGCGCTGGCCGGCTTGGGATACGAACTCAGCGCCATCGCAGCGGTCGTGATTGGCGGCACGTCGCTCTTTGGCGGACAGGGGTCCGTCTTCGGAACGTTCCTCGGGGCAGCCATTGTCGGAGTGACGAACAACCTGCTGAACCTGATGGGGATCGACCCGCTGGTGCAGGACTTCATGAAGGGATTGATCATCCTGGCCGCGGTGCTCATCAATCGCCGGAGGACCTAGATGGCGCTCATCGCGGTGGGGCCAATCGCGCACGCCCGCTCGTTCCTTTTCCGTGCTGGGGCGTTCGTGGCGCTCGCGCTCCTCCTCGTCGTCGCTAGTCTTATCTCACCCACTTTCGCCACACCGACAAACCTCCTGAACGTGCTGCGACAGATGGCAATTACCGGTGTGATCGGCATCGGCATGACCATGGTCATCCTGACCGGTGGGATCGACCTCTCGGTGGGTTCCATCGTCGCCCTGGTCTCCGTTCTGGTAGCGGGGTTCCAGGGTCACGGGACGGTCGTGGTGGTCTTCCTGGGTCTCCTCTCGGCAACGGTGGTCGGCGCGATCAACGGTGCCGGCGTGGTCATCGGCCGCCTTCAGCCGTTCATCATGACCCTGGGCATGATGACGGTCACCAGGGGTTTGGCGTTCATGTATTCGGGCGGCAAGCCGATGGAGATTCTCCTGCCCGGTCTCGATGCCGTTGGGTCGCGCGCCATCCTCTCGATTCCCATCCCCGGCTTGGTGTTTGCCGTCTTGCTCGTGCTCGGCGGTTGGCTGCTCACCGCCGTGCCCTTCGGGCGATATCTCTATGCCATTGGCAGCCATGAGGAAGCGGCGCGGCTGTCTGGTGTCAAAGTGGGCATGCAACTGCTTGCAGTCTACACGCTGTGCGGGCTGCTCTCCGGCGTGGCGGGCGTTCTGTTTGCGGCTCAACAGAGTGTCGGCATGGCGCTTGCGGGAACCGGTTACGAACTGAACGCCATCGCCGCGGTCGTCCTGGGAGGCACCTCCCTCTTTGGTGGGGAGGGCAGCGTCTGGGGCACGGCAGCGGGGGCCGCCATCATTGCCATCCTCGGAAACATCATGAACCTCTCGGGGATCAACCCGTTTACCCAGGACTTTTTGAAGGGGATCATCATCGTCTTTGCCGTTGTCCTTCAACGCAGCTTCTCGAGATGAGGGGATAAGCATGGATTTCTTGACGACCCTGCGAACCCGGCCCGACCTGTTTGACCGGCTCGACCGCGCTATCACGCTCGAGCGGGCCGCTCAATGGTTCGTCCGGATTGCGGACACCTATGCGCCCTCGCAGACGGCCCGGTACACCCGTGGACGTGTGATGCGCGAGATTCTGAAAGAGTCCGGCGCTGTGAACGACATGGTCTTCCACGACAATCTCTGGCAGACCGGAAGCGTAGCCCTCGAGCTCGGTGGCCAACCAGCCAAGCCCTTTTGGCTGCTCGCGCACCTCGACATCACCAGCTATGCCCTGGACGTTGATGTGGGCGGCCGGTACCGGCTCTTCCCCCTCTGTTACCACATGAGCCGCAGCGGCAGGCATGCCGCCGTGGCGCTCGCATTCGCACCGGGAAGTGTTGCGGGGCAAGTGATTGCCACGGGTGAGATTGTCACCGAGGATGATGGTGCGAAGGTCTTCTTCGAGACGTCCGTGACGAGCCTGCCGAAAGGAACCCGCATTGTGTATCACTACCCGACGCAGATCGATTGGAACCGGCACATTGTGTATGGCAACATTGACAATGCGTTCGGGGCCACCGCGCTACTGCTCGCGGCTGTGGCTATCGCGCCCTATAGCCCTGACGCGCTCTTCGCCTTTCCCGACGAGGAGGAGGGGCAGACAGGCGGAGGCAATCAGGCCTTCTGCAAAGGAAGCGCCCGTCTCTTTCATCGGTGTCCACACGATCGCTTCCCCGTGGCGGTTCTGGCATGCGACGTCCACGAGTCCATGGATATGGTGGATGGACCGGGGGCGAGGTTTGCCGTGCCCGGGCAGGGGGCAACGTACTGCGAGCTGTCCAGCCGCGGGCGCGGAGGCGTTACGCCTCCGCCTCTTGTAAATTTCCACCATGAGTTCGCCCGCTTCTTGGCCGATCACGGCATCAAGCTGCAGGAGAACCGAGACGGCTACGTAAGCCGCTCCGACTCCGTCTCCGCGATGCTGTTCCTTCAGAACATTGCGCTCATCGGCTACCTCGGTGCACACCGCCACTTTGACGCGACACCCGAAGCCAACCTGACCGACCTCGTCCATCTTGCCAAGACGGTCGGCGTGTATGCGCTTGTGGCCCAAGACCCACAATGGCAGGCCCAGCTCGCATGACCGTCATGGTCTCCCGCGTGTCTCAGAGGCGTCCCGCATGACGAGCTCAGGCGGGTCCGTACTCGCCGTCGGCTACGTGACGACCGACCTGCTCATAAAAGTCCGTCGCTTCGCCGAAACCGATGAAGAGGTCCCCATTCTAAGTTTCGCTGAATACCCAGGCGGATCTGCGGCGAACACGGCCGTTGGCCTCTCGCGCCTTGGCATCCGTGCCGGACTGGTCGCCTGCACTGGCCGCGACGATCTCGGCCGGCGAGGGCGCCAGGCGCTGGACCGAGAAGGCGTGAGCACAGAGGGCATGGTGAGTTCGCCGACTGGACTCGGATCAGCGTATGTCGTGGGCATCGTCGACGAGCGAGGAGAACGGCAGCTCTATACGTACGCGGGCGCCAGCGAGGAACTGAAACCCGAGCACCTCAACCCGGCAGTCTTCGACGGCGTGACGCACATCCACATCTGCACTCTGGGTCCCGACTTTGTAGAACGAGCGCTGGCCCTGGCCAGGGACGCGAACCGTCCCGTCGTAGTCTCGCTCGATCCCGGGACGATCGGATCAGCCCCCGGACGAGGCGAACGCCTCCGCGCCCTTCTTCCTCGTGTGGATCTGCTGTTCTTGAACTCCGTCGAACTGCGTACACTCACTGGGATTCGGGATCACTTTGCCCTTCAGCACCACGCGGACGCACTCCCTTCACGCGTCGCCGTTAAGCTCGGAGCCGACGGTTGTGTACTCTATCGGCGAGGCTTCCCCCAGGTGTCGGCTCCCGCCTTCGCGGTGGACACACTGGATACTACCGGCGCCGGCGATGCCTTTGCCGCGGGGTACCTAGCCGGCTGGATGTGGGGGCTGCCGGACCGCGATCTAGCGGTGTTCAGCAACGCCGTGGCCGCCCGGTCAACAACCGCCGTCGGCTGCCGCGACGGCCTGCCGACGCTCGAGCAGATCAGAGCGTTCCTCCAAGCGCGTGGGCATGCGCTCATCTAAGGTTCGCGATGACCGGCTAGGCCGTCCATCAGAGCCAGCCCTGACCATTCCGCCGCCGATCATGACGTCCGAGCCCGGCTCCTTCGCCCACCACACCATGACAGTCCGGATTCCTCGTATCATCGACGAGACGGTGCAGTTGAACTCCTACCCGCCCGAGATTGAGCGGTCGTTG
>VBAL01000011.1:0-222 GCA_005888595.1 Candidatus Segetimicrobium genomatis | reverse complement strand
TCTCCTGTCACGCCCGCACATCGCGCGGCCCTGGCTGGACGTTCCTTGGTACTGGGCTGAAGCGTTCTTCTACCGCCGCGTCCTGGAGGCGACCCACTACTTCCAGCCAGGCCCCTGGCACCGCAGGGATCCATTTGCGCCCAGGAAGCATCCGGAGCTTGCGCCTGATGCCGCGCCCAGGGACGTCGATGCTCTTTTCGCCGCTGTTCCCCTGGACACAAG
>VBAL01000036.1:1215-13296 GCA_005888595.1 Candidatus Segetimicrobium genomatis | reverse complement strand
GGAGTTGGCCGCGCGCTCGCGATCGAACCAGAAACCGATCAGCAGGTACGAACACAGGCCGACCAGTTCCCAACCCACGAAGAGCACCAGGAGATTGCCGCCCAGCACCAGCAGCAGCATCGATCCCACGAACAGGTTCAGGTACGCGAAGTAGCGGGAATAGGCGGAGTCATCGGCCATGTAGCCGATAGAGTAGACGTGGATGAGGAAGCCCACCCCGGTGACCACCAGGGCCATGAGCGCCGACAGGCGGTCCATCAACAGCCCGGCGGAGACCGTGAAGTCTCCGGCAGCGATCCAGGTGAACAGTGTGGCCGTCAGGGCGTCGCTGGGGACGGCAAGGTGGCGTGCCGCCATCGCAGACGCGACAAACGATGCGGCGACCGTTCCGCAGCCGATCACGCTGACCAGAGGGCGCGGGAGGCGTCCACCCGCCAGCCCATTAACCAACCAGCCGGCGAGCGGAAGGGCAACGATCAACACGAGGGCCATCGCTTAGCCTCGCAGCAGGTCCACGTCGTCGATGTCAACCGTATCGCGCGCGCGGAAGATAGCGATGATGATCGCCAGGCCCACCACCACCTCGACGGCGGCCACGAGCACTACGAAAAATACGGCGAGTTGTCCCTCGATCGCCAGGAGCTGCCGGGCGAACGCGACAAACGTCAAGTTGACCGCGTTTAGCATCAACTCGATGGACATGAACACCACGAGCGCGTTCCGGCGCAGCAGCACCCCGGTGATGCCGAGGACAAAGAGCAGGGCGCTGAGCGCAAGGTAGGCGGAAATCGGCACGGTCATCGCCGCGACTCTCCCACCGGCGTGGCGGCGGATCGCCCCGCCGCAGCCGTCGTCTGGGCGGCCGGCCGACCGATGACCACCGCGGCGATGATACCCACCAGCAGGATCACGGAGGCCACTTCGAATGGCAACACAAGCCGGGGCCGGCGCGGGGGGGGCGGCTACGCCGAAGCGGATGGTCAGGAGGATCAGAGTCAGGAACGCCGCGGCCAGCACGAGCCCTACTGGGCCCTGCCACCGCAACCTGTCGGGCGACATCTCGCCCAATTGTTTGTGCCGAAGCATGATGACAAACAAGAACAGCACGACGATCGCCCCTGCATAGACGATCACCTGCAGGACCGCGACGAACTGGGCGGCCAAGAGCAGGTATGTCACCGCCAGGCTGCCCAGCACCAACAAGAGAGAAAGGGCGTTGCGCACCGGCAGGCGGCTGCCGATGACGCCCACGCCCCCGGCAACAGAGGCAATGGCCGCAAAGGTGAAAATGACTACTTCCATCGGTGATGCAATGCTGAAAGAAGTGAATAGTGAATAGTGATTAGTGAATGGAGAACTTGCACCGATGATGGCATGCGCGTCCCCGACTCTGCGGATAGTCTTCGATCCCGGAACGGTCCAAGGCAGTGCCTATTCACTATTCACTATTCACTATTCACCATTCACTATTCACCATTCACCGCGGGTCTCACTCACGCGCGTGGAAGGGATCAAACTTCTCGCTTGGGGTCTCTTCCTGATGATCCGGGATAGGGTTCCGTGAGCATGGGCTTCGTATAGATCATGCTGTCACGCGTGAAGCTCGCCAGTTCGTACTCACGCCCGAGCACGATGGCGCCGGTGGGGCACGCTTCCTCGCAGAAACCGCAGAAGATGCACCGCAGTTCGTTGATCTGAAAGTCGGCGGCGTAGCGCTCGCCTTTGCTGACTTGATGCTCCGGGGTATTCTCCCCGGCTTGGACGAAGATGGCCTGCGATGGGCACACGATGACGCACAGTTCGCAGCCCACGCACCGTTCCATCCCGTCATCATAAAGGGTAAGCCAGTGCCGGCCCTTAAAGCGCGGCTGGACCGCGGCCCGTTTCGCCTCCGGGTAGAGAATGGTGATGGGCGGCCGGAACAAATATCGGAACGTGACCGCCATGCCCTTCAAAAGGGCTAGGGTTTGCCTGAGATAAGTTCTCAGTTTTCGCACGCTACGAACACCCCGAACTGCGTCTTCCCAGTCTACCCTGTCTCCCCAGTCTTCCCGGTCTCCAAACCATTCCCGAGGACGCACGTAGACTGGGGAGACTGAGAGGACCGGGGAGACTGAGTAGACTGTTCATGATTGCCTTAACACCACAATCACCGCGGTTACAACAAGATTCAGCAGCCCGAGCGGAATCAGAAACTTCCAGCCCAGGGCCATCAGCTGATCATGCCTGACCCGAGGCAGCGTGGCCCGCAGCCAGATGAAGAAAAACACGAACGCCAGCGTCTTAAACACAAACCAGATCAGCCCCGGGAGTAGCGGCCCCCACCAGCCACCCCAAAACAGCGTTGTCGCCAGCGCACTCATCGTGACGATGGCGACGTATTCGCCGATGTAGAACATCGCGAACTTGAAGCCTCCGTATTCGGTCTGGTAGCCGGCGATCAACTCCTGTTCGGCCTCCGGCAGGTCGAAGGGCGCGCGGTTGGTCTCGGCAACCGCCGCGATGAGAAAGATGAGAAACCCCAGGGGCTGGAGCGCCACAAACCACACGTGCCGTTGCGCCTCCACGATGCGCACCAGGCTCAATGAGCCGGCGGTCAAGACCACGGAGATCACGGCCAGCCCCAAGGCCAGCTCGTAGCTGATCAACTGGGCGCTGCTGCGCAAACTGCCGAGCAGCGAGTACTTGTTGTTCGACGACCACCCGCCCAGGATGATGCCGTACACGCCGACCGAAGAGGTGGCCAGGACCAGGAGGATGCCGACATTGACGTCGGCCAGCCGCAATGGGACGCGCTGCCCAAACAGCGTGACTTCGGGCCCGAACGGGATCACGGCGTACACGAACAGGGCAGCGATCATCGAAATCGCCGGCGCTAACCAGTACACGATGACGTCAACGTGCGCCGGCATGAAGCTTTCCTTGAAGACGAGTTTGAGGCCGTCCGCCAGAGGCTGCAGCAGTCCGAATGGACCGACGCGGTTGGGACCGTGGCGGACCTGAAACTTGCCGAGCAGCCGCCGTTCCAGCAGCGTCATGTACGCGCAGGCCGTGAGCAGGATGAACAGCAGCACAGCGCTTTTCACCGCCACGATGGCGACCTCGATCACCGCGGGCCTCCCTCCCCGCGACGCTCAGATCCGCCGGCAACGGGCGCGAGGGCCGCGGCCTGCACACGGGTCACCGGCTCGGAGAGATCAACCAGCGCATTGGCGGGCGCGCCGTCATACCCTCGCGGCAAGAAAACCTGACCCGGTGGGACGGCGGATGAGAGCTTCGCCCGCACCGCCACTGACCCGCGGCGCGAGCGCATGACGGTGGCGTCGCCTTCCGCGATTCCGAATCGCGAAGCGTCGTCAGGGTGAAGGAGCGCCCAGGGTTCGCCGGCCAGGTCGGCGATCGCCGGGCTGCGCGAGGTCATCGCGCCGCGATCAAACAGCACGTCGCCGATGATGAGGATCAGTGGAAACTCGACATTACTCGGGGGTCCGGGCTCAGGGGGCAGGGGTCGGGCCGCTCGGGAAGGTTCTGTGCCGCCCCCCGACACCCGATCCCCGACACCTTTACGAGACACCCGCGCATCCAGGGCGAACCCCGGAATGAGCGTGCGCATCTCCTCGAAGATTTCCTCCCACCCGCTATAGGCGATGATCTTCCCCATCCGCGCGGCCAGCGCCGCGAAGATCTCCCAATCGGCCCGCGACTGCCCGGGACCCGGGACGGCCGCGTGCAGCCGCTGGATGCGGCCCTCGATGTTGCTCACCGTACCGTCCTTCTCCGGCGCCACCAGCGCCGGCAGCACGACATCGGCCACCTGTGCCGTCTGTGTCAGGAACGCGTCCTGGACTACCAGGAACGGCAGCCGTGCCCGGGCCTCGTTCCACCGGGCGCGGTCGGGGACGTCGGTCGCCGGATCAGCGGCGGCCACGTAGAGGACGTCCAGCCTGCCCTGCCCCGCGGCGTCGATGATCTCCGGCGCGTTCAACCCCGCGCCGTCAACCACTGTGGCACCCCAGCGCGACTCGAGATCGCGCCTGACCTCCGCCAGGGGACGGCCACCGGGCCCGGCATGCGGCAGCAATCCGGCCAGGTCAGCACCGAACGCATTCCCTTTCCCGCGCATGACATTCACGGACGCGTGAAGCAGGGTCGCGAGATCGCGCAGGACGGCATGAATCTTTGCGCCGTCGGGTGCGTCCAGAGCCCCGCGGCCGATCAGGATCTGCGGTCGCGCGGCGTGGGCAAGACGCGCCCCCGCGGCGGAAATCGCCTCGCGGGGGATGCCGCCGGTCTCCACCGCGCCCGGCGAGGCGCCAGACGCCGCCTCCATCAACGCGCTCACCACCTGCGCGCCGGACCCGTACCGGTGCACCAGGTGATGAACGATGAATCGACCGATCTCGAGGGCCTTTGGCGTAATCGCGATAATCGCCGCGCCGCGATCCACCGCGCGCTTCATCCGCAGCCAGATAATTGGATACTCTTCGGTAATGTCGCACCCGGCCAGGACGATGGTATCGGCGTCACCCACCTCCGCGATCGACGAAGCCATTCCCCACGGCGCCTGCAGGCTGGCGCCGTCGGGCGTCGCGTCGGTGCGGTGATCCAGATGATTGGTGCCGACGACGCTGCGGAAGAACCGCCCGGCCACGTAGGCGTCCTCGTTGGTCAGGCGCGCGCCGCCAAGCATGGCCACCCGCGACGGAGAGGCGGCACGCAGCCGGCGCGCCACCACATCCAGCGCCTCGTCCCAGGTGGTCTCCACCAGCCCGCCGTCGCGACGGATGAGCGGGGTGCGCAGCCGCTCCGAATGATGCACG
Source organism: Candidatus Segetimicrobium genomatis (assembly GCA_005888595.1). Taxonomy (GTDB): domain Bacteria; phylum Sysuimicrobiota; class Sysuimicrobiia; order Sysuimicrobiales; family Kaftiobacteriaceae; genus Telluricultor. The sequence continues at coordinate 8,476 of VBAL01000036.1, read as the reverse complement.
TAGTTATGGCCGAAGAACCCCAGGTCGCACAACCAGATGTCGTTGATGGCCGGCTGTTCGCGGGCGCGGGTGCGGGTGATGGCACCGCCCCGCACGTCGAACTCCACGGCGCACCCGACGCCGCACAGCGTGCAGACGCTGGGCACGGTCTGGTTGTCCCAGGGCCGCGCGGCAAAACGATATGTCTTCGCCGTCAGCGCGCCCACGGGGCATATGGCGATGGTGTTGCCGATGAACTTCGATTCTACCGGCAGGGTGAACGGCGTGTTGATCTCGGTGTGGAATCCTCGCTCGAAGCCCTTCAGCGCGTCGTCGCCGGCCACCAGCTCCCCGAACCGCACGCACCGCCAGCACAGGATGCACCGTTCGCGATCGAGCACCAGCACCCGGCCCAGCGACACCGGCTTCGCGAAGTCACGCTTGGCTTCAATGAATCGGCTGCGGCCCGGGCCGTACGCGTAGGTCTGATCTTGCAGCGGGCACTCGCCGCCCTTGTCGCAGATGGGGCAATCCAGCGGGTGATTGATGAGCAGAAACTCGAGGATCGCTTCCTGCCCGGCCCGGACGTCGGGCGTGGTCGTGGAGACTCCCATGCCCTCCGCCGCCTCCAGGGTGCAGGAGGTTTGCAGTTTCGGCATCTTGTCGACTTTGACCAGGCACATCCGGCATGCGCCCAGCGGCGGCATGCGGTCGTGATAACAGAAAATCGGAATCTCGATCCCGACCTGCCTGGCGGCGTTGTAAACGGTCGTCCCCTTAGGGACGGCGACCGCCTTGCCGTCGATGGTCAGTGTGACCGTCTGTGGAAGGTGGCTCATTGACTCTTCCCTGTCATCGCGAGCGGAGCGAAGCGATCTCCTCCATCGAGGAGATTGCTTCGTCGCTTCGCTCCTCGCAATGACAGACAGATTCCATCCGTCATGCCATCACACGCACATCACAGGTTCCAGTCTTGGCGTGGTGTTCGTACTCGTGGCGGAAGAAGCGCAAGGTTGAGTAGATGGCTGGAGGCACGCTTTCGCCCAGCGGGCAGAAGCAGGTGCCGGTCATCCCTCGCGCGATCCCGTCCAGCAGGGGCAGGTCTTCCACGCGCCCCTGGCCGCCGAGCATGCGGTGCAGGGCCTGCCCCAGCCACATCGTCCCTTCGCGGCAGGGTGTGCACTTGCCGCAGGATTCATCGCGATAGAATTCCACGGTGCGCGCCACGACCTCAACCATACAGGTGGTGTCATCCATGGCGATCAGCGCGCCCGAACCAAGCATCGATCCATAGACATCGAGTTTGGCCAGCGCGTCGTAGTCCATCGGAGTGTCCAGATACGCGGCGGGCAGGATGGCGGATGACGAACCGCCGGGAAAGCACGCCTTGAACTGCCGGCCGCCTCGCATCCCGCCGGCCCGGTCAATCACCTGCCTGATGGTGGTCCCCAGCGGGACCTCATATACTCCGGGGCGCGCGACATGTCCGCTGACGGAGATGAGAATCGGCGGGCCCTGCTGCCGGTACCACTCGTAGCCCTTGGCGAGAATCCACGCGACATGGCACAGCGTCTCGACATTGTTGACTACCGTGGGCTGCGTGTATAGGCCCTTGACGGCGGGATAGTAGGGCGGCTTCAGCCGCGGCATCGCCCGGCGGCCCTCGAGCGACTCCAGCAGCGCGGTCTCCTCGCCGGCGATGTACGCCCCAGCGCCGGTGGCCAGCACGATGCTGAGATCGAACCCGCTGCCGGCAGCATTGCGGCCCACCATCCCGGCGGCGGCGGCCTGAGCAAGCGCCCGCTCCAGCATTTCCCGCGCGTGATAGAACTCTCTGCGCAGGTAGATGAACGCCAAGTGTGCGCCGACGGCGTAACTGGCGATGACGATTCCCTCGATAAGACGGTGGGGATCGCCTTCCAGCAGCGTGCGGTCTTTGAAGGTACCCGGCTCCCCTTCGTCGGCGTTCACGACCACGTACTTGGTCACTGCAGGATCTTTGGGGATAAACTTCCACTTACGCCCGGTGGCGAAACCGGCGCCACCGCGCCCGCGTAGTCCGGATTTGTCCACTTCGTCCGTCACGGCCTCAGGCGACATCGACAGCGCCCGGCGCAACCCCTCGTAGCCACCGCGCGCACTATACGCCCCTAGCTCGCCCTGGTCCGGTTCGTGAAGGTACGTGAGGAGCACGGGCTCGCCCATACGTTATGTCATCGACCGGGTGGCCCGGCGGTACCGGCTCAGAACCTCGTCTACCATGCCTGGGGTCAGCGGGCCGAACCGCTCAGTCCCCACCAGCATGGCCGGCGCACTCTCGCACGCGGCGAGGCACTCCGCCGTCTTCAGGGTGAACGCTCCGTCGGACGTCGTCTCTCCGACCTCGACACCCAGTTGACGCCGCAAGTGGTCGAGGATCCGGCCGCAGCCATTGAGCATACAGGAGAGGTTCGTGCAGACCTGGACGACGTGGCGGCCGACGGGGCGGAAGAAAAGGAGATGGTAGAACGACGCCACCGAGGTGACTTCGCTCGCTGGCAGACCCATGACAACCGCGATATCGGCCAGCGCATCCGGCGTCAGGAACCCCACCTCGTTTTGCGCGACGAACAGCGCGCCCAGCAGGGCGGACTGCCGCTGGGGGAACTGGGCCATCAGGCGCCGGATTTCCGATTTCGCGTTCTCTGACAAGCCGCGCTCGCTCATATGCCAAGTGCGGGACTGGGGACTGGGGACTGGGGACTGGACATAACGGTGACCGCTCGAGTCCCTAGTCCCAAGTCCCTAGTCGCGTATTTCCTCACCGGTCCACGTCTCCCAACACAATATCGATAGAGGCAATGGCCACCACGACGTCGGCCACGGTACCACGGCGGAGCATCACCGGAAGCGCCTGGAGATTGTTAAACGATGCTGAGCGCACTCGCACCCGGACCGGGCGGTTGCTGCCGTCGCTGACGATGTAGTAGCCTTTCTCCCCCCGCGGAGATTCGACCGAGGCGTACACCTCGCCCGCCGGCGGATGGATGCCTTCGCTGACCAGTTTGAACTGGTGAATCACCGCCTCCATGCTGCGCACCAGTTCCCGCCGCGGAGGCAGGGCCACCTTCCGGTCGTCTACAAGGATCGGACCTTCGGGCAGACCCCGCAATGCCTGGAGGATGATCCGCCGGCTCTGCCGCATCTCGTCCATCCGCACCCGGTACCGGTCGAACGCATCTCCGTTGGATCCCACGGGTACGTCGAACTCGTAGTCGGCGTAGCCGCCGTACGGAAACGCCTTGCGCACATCATAGGAGACACCCGACCCGCGGAGGACCGGCCCGGTGCACCCATAGCGGATGGCGTCCTCGGCACTGAGCACGGCGACCCCTTCCGTCCGCTTGCGCCAGATGAGATTGTCTGTCAACAGCGTCTCGTACTCGTCCAGCCGGCGGGGAAAGTCGTCCAGAAACCTCTGCACACGTTCCGCAAATCCCTGTGGGAGATCCCACTGCAGCCCGCCGATCCGGAAGTACCCGTGCATCATGCGCTGCCCGGAGACCATCTCGAAGATGTCGAGGATCTCCTCGCGGTCACGGAAGCAGTACATCAGCAGGCTGGTGACGTTGAGGTCGATCGCCGCGGTGCCCAGGTAGACGAGATGGCTGGCGATACGCGAGAGCTCGGCCAGGATAAGCCGGATGACCTCGGCGCGCTTAGGGGCGGTGATGCCGAGCAGCTTTTCGACTGCCAGGACGTAAGCCTGCTCCTCGATGAACGTAGCCAGATACTCGATCCGCGGCGGAAAGACGATGTTCTGATGGTACGTCCGGGTCTCCATCTCCTTCTCAAACCCGGTGTGCAGGTAGCCGATGACAGGCTCGAGGTTGAGGATGACTTCGCCCTCCAGCTCCAGCACCAGTCGGAGCACCCCATGGGTGGCGGGATGTTGCGGGCCCATGTTGAGGACGAGGGTTTCCTTCACTGCTTACAATAGTTTCGGCTTCGACTTCGGGATGATCTCGCTGGGGACTTTCGGCGTGTGGCCCTTGAACTCGACGGGCTCTTCGACCAGCGGGTAATCCTTGCGCAGCGGATGCCCTTCCCAGTCGTCGGGCATGAGGATGCGCCGCAGGTCGGGATGGCCGTCAAAGCGGATGCCAAACAGGTCGAACACTTCCCGCTCCAGCCAGTTTGCCCCCGGCCACAACGAGGTGGCAGAGGGCATCGTCTGGTCGGCCGCCAGGTGGACCATGAATCGGATGCGGGCATGTTGCTCCACCGAGGTGAGCATGTAGATGACATCGAACCTCGGCTGCGCGGGATGCCGGTCCACCGCCGTCAGGTCTGTGAGCAAACGAAAACCCGTACTGCCGGCGATCTCGAGAGCCCGGAGCATGTGCTCGCGGGGAACGATGAGCGTCAGATCGTCCCGAAAGCGCACCTGCTCAACCACCGCCTCCCCCAGGCGCTGCACCAAGACATCTTCGGGGCGAGTCATCGCCGCCTCCGGTGGGCAGGTTCGGCGATGAGCTCCTGCAATTTCAAGAAGCCGTACAGCAGCGCTTCTGGGCGCGGTGGGCACCCCGCGACATAGACGTCCACGGGGATCAGTTTGTCCACACCCTGGACCAGCGCGTAGTTATTGAACACGCCGCCGCAGCTGGCGCAATCCCCCATGGCAATGACCCATTTGGGTTCCAGCATCTGCTCATAGATGTGTTTGACCACCGGCGCCATCTTCTGCGACACCCGGCCGGACACGATCATCAAATCAGCCTGCCGCGGCGAGGCGCGGAAGGCTTCACTGCCGAATCGCGCGATGTCGAACCGGGCCTGGGCGGTCGCGATCATTTCGATGGCGCAGCAGGCCAGGCCGAACTGCGCCGGCCACAGCGAATTCTTCCGGGCCCATGAGACCACCCGTCCCACGGTCGTGGTGAGGATGTTGCTCTCCAGGGCCCGGAGATCGGCCTCGGTGGCCTCGGTCGGCGACCCCGCGCGCGAAACGATGGTGCCTGCTCCGAGCGTCGTCGAGGGGCCGCGTTCCGGCGGGCCTGTCACTGCCATTCCAGCGCTCCCCGTTTCCAGGCATACAGGAAGCCCAGGCCCAGCACGGCAACAAACGTCAGCATCTCGATCAACCCATACACCTTGAGCTCGCGGGCCACGACGGCCCACGGGTACAGGAATACTGCCTCCACATCAAACAGCAAAAAGAGCATCGCGATGAGGTAGTAGCGAATGGCGACCCGCTCGCGGGCCGTGCCGATCGGCCACACCCCGGACTCGTAAGCCTCAGCCTGTCCGGGCAGCAGACGCCGCGCCCCACCGTCTCGGACGGAGCGCCACCCTCCGAGCAGCGCGTGCGCCCCGAGGAGGACGGCCGTGAGGACGACGGCCAGCGCAAAATGCACGAAGACGGGGACGTAGTCCGTCACGGATAGATGATTCGCGCTCCTACGTGGACACGGTTCGCCGTGCGGTGGATAAACTCCCGGTGTCAGCGCGCGGCGCTCTGCGCAGAACGGTACGACGCGGCGCGCGGCGGGCGGCCGGCCGCGGCGGCGCGGAGATTCCCGACGACCTCGGGGAGGACCGCGCGCAGGTCATCGATGTCCTCGTCCGTATTCCAGCGCCCCAGGGTCAGGCGAACGGTCCCAGCCGCGACCTCAGGCCCCAGCCCGATGGCACTGAGGACATGGGAGGGTTCCAGGCTGCCTGAGGTGCAGGCCGATCCACTACTCGCGGCCACGCCCTGCAAGTCTAGCGCCAGCAAGATGGATTCGCTGTCGGCTCCCTCGAACGACACGTTCACGTTGCCCGGTAGACGCTCGACGGGATGCCCGTTCAGGTGCGCGCCATCCATGCGCGCGACTCCCTCGATCAGCCGGTCACGCAGCCGGCGCAGGCGGGCCGCCTCATCGCTCATGCAGTCGAGGGCGATGGCGATGGCCGCCCCGAAGCCGACGATCGCCGGCACATTCTCCGTCCCCGCGCGGCGGTTGCGCTCATGCGACCCTCCGTGCTGGACGCGCGCGACGTTCGACCCTTTTCGTACGTACAATGCGCCGACGCCCTTGGGTCCATACCGCTTGTGCGCCGACATCGACAGCAGGTCCACCGCGAGCGCACCGACATGGACCGGGAGGATGCCTACCGACTGCGTGGCGTCGGTGTGCATCAGAATCCCGCGCTCTCGCGCGATGCGACCGATCTCCGCCACGGGTTCCAACGTGCCGATTTCATTGTTGGCGTGGATCACCGAGATCAGCACGGTGTCGGCGCGGATGGCCGCGCGCACATCGTCTGGGTCCACCCGGCCATACCGGTCGACCGGGAGATACGACACATCAAACCCGCGCGACTGAAGAAACCGGACGGGTTCCAGCACGGCGTGGTGCTCGATCGCGGAGGTGATGATATGCCGGCCTCGGGCCTCGTTCGCCCACGACGCGCCGAGGACGGCGAAGTTGTCGGCCTCCGTGGCGCCGCTGGTGAACACGATCTCCTGCGGGGTCGCCCCGATGGCCGACGCAATCACCTCGCGCGCCTGGTCAACCGCCGCCCGCGCCTCCTGCCCGAACTGATGCACGCTGCTGGCGTTGCCGAACTTTTCAGTGAGGAACGGCAGCATCGCCTCCACCACTCGAGGATCGGTGGGGGTGGTGGCGCCGTGATCGACATAAATGCGCGTGTCGGCAGGCATGGCGGGTTTGATCAGAGTGATTCGTGATTTGTGATTAGTGATTCGTTACTACTAGATTAGCACTTCTGCGTGGCAGGGTGAGCCGCAGTCCCGAATCACGAATCACGCGTCACGAATCACGCAGTTGGGTGTTAGCGCGGAATGGCCAGGGCCAAGCGGGGAATCAGCGGCGCGCCCCGGCGGCCATCGCCTCTGGCCAGCGCCGGCACCTTGCGCACGGTCCCGAGGCGAAGCTGCATCCGGACGTCCCGGAGGGGAACGTGTTTACGGATGACCAGGTAGCGGATCTGCTGCGCCCGCTCGATGTCCCGCCAGGAGTACAGCCTCCGGCGGGAGCGTCCTTCGCGGACCGGATAGATCAAACCGTGCTGCTCCCATTTCCGCAGCGTCTGGGGGGTGACACCCACCAGGCTGCCCGCGACACTTACGGTGAAGAAGGGGTTCGTCTGCTGCTTCATCGGGGAGTCTCCTTCAAGGATTCATGCCCAAGTATAGCAAGGCCCTACCCCCCTCCGGAACAGCCGAACGGAAGTCCGTCATGGCATGAAAATCGGAACAATTCCCCGGAATATCGAGAAAATGGCCTATTCC
>VBAL01000036.1:0-1209 GCA_005888595.1 Candidatus Segetimicrobium genomatis | reverse complement strand
TCCAAATCGATGCTTGCATGGCCCCCCAATCTTAGAGTTTAGCGATTTTTGCCTAATTTTCGTCGTATTTTCACCTGCCTGAGGCCCGCTCCAGCCTCCGTGCAAACCGCTCCGCTTCGGGATTGCCGCTGCCCCGGAGCGCCCCCACGGCGGCCGCGACGTCGTAGGGGACTCTCCGCAGCGTGGCACGCCATCGACCGCCCTCGACGCTCAGCATCGCGTATGAGGCCCGTTGATCCCCGTCAAACGGCAGACCCACGCTGCCTGGGTTGACGAGCAACTTGTCGCCGAGTTCTCGCACATACGCAATGTGGATGTGCCCGTAGGCTACGGCGGCTGCCTCCGTTTCGGCGAACACCCGGCGGACCAGCGGCTCGGGGGCGTCGGGAGGGACGACGTCGCTGATGCTCCAGGGCGTCGCGTGCACGACCACTAGGTCTCCGGCCTCGTCTGGCAGCCGCCACAGAAAGGGCAGGTCGGCCAGGTCCCGGCGGTCGGCGTCAGACAGCTGCGCGCTGGCCCAACTGATCGCATCCGTGATCGGGTCTGGAGCAGAGGAAAGCCACTCGTCCGTGTTGCCACGGATCGCCGGGTAGCCGCGGCGGCGGATGAGCTCAACGCACTCTGCGGGTCGCGGACCGCCCAGCGCGAGATCTCCGGCCACGATCACCTGCGAGGGACTCAGCGGGTCCAGATCCTGCAATACTGCTTGCAGCGCCCAAAGGTTGCCGTGGATATCTGAAATGACCGCGATCACTCACTCATCTCCGATTGAAGTCTGTCATTGCAAGCGGCGAAGCCGCGAAGCAATCTCCTCGAGCGAGGAGATCGCCACGGCCCTTCGGGCCTCGCGATGACAAAAAAGCGCATACCCTCTGCTCTGTGGGCTGCCGCCTACCCTTCCCCAAAAACGGTGTCAATGAAACTCTTCATGATGCGCGCGGTCACCCCCCAGATCTCATGCGGACCGTACGTGTAGAAGTACACGTCGATCCGCTGAGCGGCGCGCTCCCGCTGCTCGACGCGCATCCGGGACGGATCACGAAATACCCTAAGCGGCACGGTCAGGACCTCGGCGATTTCTGCCGCGTTGACGCGAAATGGAAATGGGTGCGGGATGATCCCCGCGAACGGCGTGATCAGGAACCCGCTGACCGTGGCGTGGACGTCGTCCAGCGCTCCCAGCACCAAAACCTGGTCCCGCGGGAT
>VBAL01000229.1 GCA_005888595.1 Candidatus Segetimicrobium genomatis | reverse complement strand
GTTGAAGAGAATCGAGGTCACCGATCCCCCGAAGATCGCACCCATGTACAGGGCCGAGAGAAAGATCAGACCGGTGTGCGGCGGCAGCCTGAAGACGACAGGCAGGAGGAGCGCTGCGCCCTGGGTCGGCCCCAGGGCCGGGATCACTCCGATGATGGTGCCGACGATCACACCCGCCACACCCGCGATGAGGTTGACCGGCTGCGTGGCTACGCCGAGTCCATAGAGCAGATCGTGCAGCGTCCCCGTCATCGCGACGCTCCCTGGTCAGCCGGTGCTCATCCGAAGAACGGGATGATGGTGTACATACCTCGCGGCAGCAAGATGGCCAGCACGCGCTCGAACGCATAGAAACTGCCGAAGGAAATCACCAGGCTCAGCGCGACCGCGACGAACCAAGTGTGTCTCCCCACAAACCGGGTGTAAGCGAAGACATAGACCATTGTGGCGGTGTAGAACCCTACGAGATAGATCAGCACCAGCATGCCGATCCCGGACACGCTTACTTTCAACACAGACGCCAGCCCGGTCCGGCCATCAAAAAATGCGTGAAGAGAAGGCTTCTCGCCCAACAGCGCCTGACCCAAGACGATCACGCCGCAGATGCCCAACAGCAACCCCAGCCAGAACGGTAAGAATCCTGGCTGGGGCTGTCCCACCGACCAACCCGATCCGACGGACCTCGCCTGCACCACGATAGCAATCGCAAACGCAATAAACCCCAGCGCCGTGAGGATCTCCGCGCGTCGCATGAGCGTCCCTAGAGATCTTTACCGCTTGCTGATGGGACTGAGCAAGCCGCCCTTGATCATCAGGTCTCTGTGGAGGGCGTTGGCCTCCTCGAGCCACTTGATGAACGGCGGGCCCGTCATAAACTGACCCTTCAACGCGTTGTCGTCGATATACTTCTGCCAGTCGGCCGACTGCGTGACACGCCGGAGCAAATCGACGTAGTACTCTTCGGCATCCTTCGGGATCGCCGGCGGCGCAAAGACCCCTCGCAGCATCAAATAGGAAACATCCTTGCCGGCGGCTTCCTTCATCGTGGGAATCTCACGCCAGTCCGGAAGGTCGATCCGGGAGTTGTACAGGACGGCCAGAGGCCGCACCCGCCCGGCCTTCCAGTGCCCCACACACTCGGAGGGGTTGTTCACCGTCGAGTCGACCTGCTTGCCGACCAGGGTCGCACACACCTGCCCGCCCCCGGAGAGAGGCAGGTAGGTAAACTTGACCCCAAACGCCTGTTCAATCTGGATCGTCAGGATTTGATCCTCCTGCGCAGAACCGGTTCCGCCCATCTTAAACTCGCCCGGTTTCTGCCGCACGGCGTCCAGGTACTCCTGCGCAGTTTTGTAGGGGGTGTCCGCGTTCACCCAGAGGATGAAGTAGTCCAGCGCCATCATGGCCAGCGGCGTCAACTGGTCATACTTGAAGGGGATGCCGGTGTTCATCGGCGTGGTAAACAGGCTGGAGAGCGTGATGACGATCACGTGTGGATTCCCGCGCGCGAACTTCACGTACAAGAACGCCTCCGCGCCTGCCCCACCCGCCTTGTTGACGACCAGAAAGTTCTGAGGAGCCAGGCTGTTCTTCTGGAGGACGGCCGAGATGAAGCGCGCCATCAGGTCGGCGCCGCCTCCGGTTCCGGCGGGCACGACAAACTCCACAGGTTTCGTCGGCTGCCACGCCGGCGCACCGGCTGCCGGCAACGCAGACAGCACCGTAATGCCCAGGCCCGCGGTGAGAATCAATCTGAGCCACCTGCTCATCTCTGCACCCCCTCAGCCA
>VBAL01000228.1 GCA_005888595.1 Candidatus Segetimicrobium genomatis | reverse complement strand
CGAGCCCTCGCAGATGCCACCTTCACGGCCGCCCTCATCTACGTCCCCTCAGGCGTCGCTTTCTTCCTAGCCCTCTTTGTCCCTGCTGCGATTCTCGGGATTCCGGAACCCGGCTGGTACCTCGGTGTTGCGTTCCTCGCTCTAATGGTGTCCTTGGTCGCCCCGCTGCCATATCTCGCCAAGAAGCGGCGCGCCTACGTCGAGGCCGTCGGGGACATCCTTGAGCAGTGCCCCGTCTGCGACGCGAAGATCCCACACTTGAAGAGGTGGGCTCACCTGGCTACCGATCACCCCGGCGAGTACAGGCGCTTCCGGGCGACCGAATTTCTGGGGAAAGGATCACTCCTCGGAATCCTGCTCGGCTTCATTGCAGTTCTCTGGGGATCACTTGTCGGAATCTTCCCTTTCGCATGGGGCGATCTGGCGCATACTATAATGTACGTCGCGCTCGTGGGATGGGGCGCGGTAATCGGTCTCTGGGGAGTTTTGGTCGAGCGCCCATACAGGGCGAAGGTCCGGGCCGAGTGGCATGCTACCCACTTCGCCACTGCAAGGACCGCGGCGCGTCTATCGAGGCCGTGAGTCGGGCCTTGCGGCACAAGCACACGAAGACTACCGAGACCTTCTACGGCCGCATCCGGGCCGACCACGCCTTCGCCGAGATTGAGCGGGCCTTGTCGGGTCCGAGGGTACACGCAACGGGAGAGCCACGCCCCGGTCGGGATTCGAACCCGAGCACCCGGCTCGACAGGCCGGGATCATAGACCGCTAGACCACCGGGGCAGCGGCCGTCGCAAAGTTCGGAGCCTAATTATCCTTTCCTATCGGGATGAGAGCACTCGCTGTTTGGCTTTCGAGAAACCGAGCTCTCAGGCCCCAGCGGCAGGATGAAACAGTCAGTATGTCTCGCCCGCGGATGGGCT
>VBAL01000227.1:3784-5476 GCA_005888595.1 Candidatus Segetimicrobium genomatis | reverse complement strand
CGACGCCGATCAGCTTGCCGAGCATCAGTTGAAACGGCCGCAACGAGGAGACCAGCACTTCCACGATGCGAGTCGTCTTCTCCTCGAGTACCGAGCTCATCACGTTGATGCCATAGATGAGGATCGCCGTGTACAAGATGATCGCCATGAAATAGGCGAGGGAGAAGGATTGCGCGGCGCTTTCCTTGGTCGCCCGGCCGCCGGCGATCTTCTGGGTGCCAAGCGCGACCGGAAGCCGAGCCCGAGTGACGAGCGTCGGGTTCACGCCCTCCCGCTCGAGTCGGGTGGCAAACACGATCTGCGTGAGGTTGCGCTCGATGGTCACGATGGCCGTGAATGAAGAGACATTGGAAGCCTGGTAATCCGCGCGTCCCGAGTCCACCAGAGCATCGGTCAGGATGAGAAACCCTTCGAGGCGCTTGGCCTCGACCTCGGCCGTCAGCGAGTCGATCACGCGGTCGCCCGCCGGCACGCGCACGGCGTGAAACACCCGGTGGCTATCCGGCGTGACCGCCCGGTCGAGCGCCGCCGTCACCCGCTCGCCGAGGCCCTTGGTCGTGCCGTCCACCACGACGATGTCCTTCAGGCCGCCGCCCCGCATCATCAAGCTGGGCAGGAAGATGATCGCACCGAAGAACACGGGCCCGAGCAGCGCCATCACCCAAAACCACTTCCGCCGAACCCGCTCGACGAACTCACGTCGGACCACGGCCAGGATCTTACCCACGGGCCCGCTCCTCCGGGTGCGCCGCCGCTGTGACCGCCTCCGGCCCCACCAGGTCGATGAAGATCTTGTTGAGCGAGGGCTCGGCGAGCTCAAAGCGGGAGAGCCGCGCGCCGGACGACACGAGGGCCTTGAGGATCTCCTGAGCGTCCGCTCCGGGGGCGAGCTCCAGCTCGGCGTATTGCCCGGAGCTGTCCGACTTCGTCACCAGGCGTGGGTCGGCGAAGATCCGATCGGCGTCGCCGCGTCCGCCGTCGAAATTGACGAGCAGATGCCGACCCCCGTGGGTTCGCTTCACGTCCGCCAGGCCCCCGTCCACGAGCATGCGGCCACGCGCGATGATGCAGACGTGGTCGCACAGCTTCTCGGCCTGCTCCATGATGTGCGTCGACAGGAGGATCGTCTTGCCACGGCCCCGTAGGTCGAGCACGGTCTCCTTCAAGACCTGGGCGTTGACCGGGTCCAGGCCGGAGAACGCCTCGTCCATCACCAGGAGGTCGGGCTCATGCAGGAGCGTGGAGATGAACTGGACCTTCTGCTGCATCCCCTTGGACAACTCATTGACTTTGCGCAACCGCCAATCAGCGAGCCCCAGCCGATCGAGCCACTCCAGGGCCTTCGCCCGCGCCGCCCGGCGGTCCATGCCCTTCATCTCCGCGAGGAAAACCAGGACGTCGAGCACCCGCATCTTGGGGTAGAGCCCGCGCTCCTCCGGCAGGTAGCCGATGCGCGGCGAGTGGTCGCGGCCGGTGCCCCCCTCGCCGAACAGCCGGACCGTCCCCTCGTCGGGCACGTAGATGTTCATGATCATGCGGATGGTCGTGCTCTTGCCCGCACCATTCGGGCCCAGCAGTCCGTAGATGACGCCGGGCGGCACGGTGAGCGAGAGTGCGTCCACGGCCGTGTGGCCAGCGAACCGCTTCGTCACGCGGTCGAGGGCGAGAACCGGTGCGGCCATGTCGGAGGGA
>VBAL01000227.1:1590-3774 GCA_005888595.1 Candidatus Segetimicrobium genomatis | reverse complement strand
CATTTGACCCGGGCAGGGAACTGCCGCACCCCTGCGAACGCGGCCAGCTTGCCGAGGGTCCCGGGGTCGGCCGGGGCGTCCGTCCCGCCGGCCACCATGTCGTGGAAGGCCCGGAACAGTGCCTGGGCCTCCACTTTGGTCTTGCCGGCGACGGCGCTCGTCATCAGGGACGCCGATGCCTGCGAGATGGCGCAGCCCGAGCCCTGGAAGGCGATCTCCCGGATGACGTCGTCCTCGAGCCGGAGGTACAGGGTGATCTTGTCGCCGCAGATGGCGTTGTAGCCCTCGGCGGTGCGGTTGGCCTGCTCGAGCTTCTTGAAGTTCCGGGGACTGCGGTTGTGCTCGATGATGGTTTGCTGGTACAGCTCGGTCAGGTCGGTCATCCGCCGAACACCTGCCGCACCTTGGCGAGCGCCGCCACCAGGGCGTCGGCGTCCTCGCGTGTATTGTAGAAGGCGAACGAGGCCCGGGCCGTCGCCGGCACCCCGAAGAACTCCATCACCGGCTGGGTGCAGTGGTGGCCCGTGCGGATCGCGACGCCCTCCTGGTCCACGATGGTGCCGACGTCGTGGGCGTGCACGCCGGCGACGACGAAGGAAATGACGCTGGCTTTGTGGGCCGCGGTCCCGACCAGCCGGACGCCCGGCACCTCCAGGTGCGCAGCGACGAGCCCCCAGTCGAGATGGGACAGGTAGTCGATCGCCGCTCCCAGGCCGATCGCGCCGGCGATGTGCGGCGTGCCGGCCTCGAACTTGGCGGGGATCTCGGCGAAGGTCGTCCGGGCGAAGGTGACCGACCGGATCATATCGCCGCCACCTTGGTAGGGGGGCATCGCCTCGAGCCGGGGCGCCTTGCCATACAGCATGCCGATGCCGGTCGGCCCGAACATCTTGTGGCCCGAGACCGTGTAGAAATCACAGTCCAGCGCCTGCACGTCCACCGGCATGTGGGGCGCGGCCTGGGCCCCGTCCACCAACACGGGGATTCCGCGCGCGTGCGCGCGGGCGACCACCTCACGAACCGGATTGATGGTGCCGAGGGAGTTGGAGACGTGCACCAGGGCGACGATCTTCGTCCGTTCGGTGAGCCGCCGCTCGTACTCATCCAGCAGCAGCTCGCCGGCCTGGTTCATCGGAATCACCCGCAGCGTGGCCCCACGCTCCTCGCAGATCAGCTGCCAGGGGACGATGTTCGAGTGGTGCTCCATCGCGGAGATCAACACCTCGTCGCCCGGCCCCAGGTTGGTCCGTCCGAAGCTCGAGGCCACCAGGTTGATCCCCTCCGTCGTGCTGCGCACGAAGATGATTTCGCGCGCCTCGCGGGCGTTGAGGAACGACCGCGCCTTCTCGCGCGCGCCCTCGTAGGCCGCGGTGGCGTGCTCGCTCAGCGAGTAGACCCCGCGGTGGACATTGGCGTTCGCCGTCTCATAGTAGCGCGTGATCGCATCGATCACGGCCTGGGGCTTCTGGCTCGTCGCCGCGTTGTCCAGGTAGACCAGGGGCCGACCATGCACCCGCGTTGCGAGAAGCGGGAAGTCGGCCCGCCGCGTCGCGACCTCCGGTGCAGGCCGCGCCGCTCGTGTCCGGGGAGTCGCCCGGTGAGCTGTGGTCACGCCGCCCTCCCTATCTCATCGCCGACGCCGAGGCGCGTGCGGACGAGGTGATCGAGCCGCTCGCGGGTCCCCGGGATCGCGACGCGATCGAGGATCTCGGCCCCGAAGCCGTAGGTGAGGAGCCCGCGCGCGGCCGCGAGTCCCAGGCCGCGACTTCGCAGGTAGAACAGCGCCGTCTGGTCGAGCGGGCCGACCGTGGAGCCGTGCGTGCACTTCACGTCGTCGGCGTAGATCTCGAGCTGCGGCTGGCTGTCGGCGCGCGCGCCATCGGAGAGCAGCAGGTTGTTGTTCGTCTGCTTCGAGTCGGTACGCTGGGCCCCAGGCCGCACGATGATCCGTCCGTTGAACACGCCGCGTGACGCGCCGTCGAACACGCCGTTGAAATACTCGTGGCTCTCGCAGTGCGGCTGCGCGTGGTCGATCGTCGTGTGGTGATCGACGTGTTGGGTGCCGGCGAGGACGGAGAGGCCGTTCAGGATGAGGTACGCCCCGGTCCCGTCGAGCACGCCGTTGATGTCGTGGCGTGAGAGACCCGATCCGAGAGCGATCGTGGTGAAGACGAGCCGGCTATC
>VBAL01000227.1:0-1576 GCA_005888595.1 Candidatus Segetimicrobium genomatis | reverse complement strand
AAAATGGTAGCCTTGCTCACCTTCCCGTTGCACGCGACAGTGATCGAGGCGCGCAGCATCACCGAGCACGATCTCCGTGACCGCGTTGGTGAGGGACACGCCGTGGGGCTCCCCTTCGTACGACTCGACGAGCTTGGCCTGGGCTTCCCGCTCGAGCACGACAAGCACGCGCGGATGCGTCATCGGCCGCCCGCCGCCCGACGGGGCGGGGGGGGGGGAAGGCGGCCGATACGTCAGCGCAATCGGCTCAGCGATCACCGTCCGTGCGGGGATGTGGACGAACACACCCTCGGCCAGAAACGCCGTCGCCAGGGCGGTGAAGGGGTTCGCGTCCACACTCGCGTAGCGCCCGAGGTGCGCGCGGACCAGATCCGGCCACCGGTGCAGGGCCTCTCCGAGCGTCGTCACCAGAGCCCCTGCCGGCACGCGGCCGAAGTCCCAGCGCCCGCCGCTCAACGTAAACGGCGTCTCGGCGACGGGGCGCACGTTGGTGAAGCGCCATTGCTCCTGGCGGGTGGAGGGGAACCCCGCCGCAGCGAAGCGCGCAATCGCCCCTTCGCGCAGGTCGCGCAACCATGCGGGAGCGCCTCCGCCCCCGTTGGCCGCGAATGCCTTGTACTGGTCGACGAAATGCGCCGTCACGTAGCCGCTCCCGCCCCCTCCGGCTTCACCCAGTCGTAGCCTTTCTCCTCGAGTTCCAGCGCCAGCGCCTTGCCCCCCGACTTGACGATCCGGCCGCCCACCAGCACGTGCACGTGGTCGGGGATGATGTAGTTGAGCAGACGCTGGTAGTGGGTCACGATCACAAAGGAGCGGTCCGGGCGGCGCAGCTTGTTCACGGCGTCCGCCACGGTCTTGAGCGCATCGATGTCGAGGCCGGAGTCGGTCTCGTCGAGGATCGCGAGCGTCGGCTCGAGCACCGCCAGCTGCAGGATCTCGTTGCGCTTTTTCTCGCCGCCCGAGAAGCCCTCGTTTACGGCTCGGTTCAGCATCGTGTCGTCCCAGCCGATCGCCTTCAGCTTCTCCTCCAGGACCTGCAGGAAGTCGAGGGGGTCGAGCTCCGGCAGCCCATGATGCTTGCGGAGGGCGTTCACCGCCGAGCGCAGGAAGTAGGAGTTGGTGATGCCGCGGATGGCCACTGGGTACTGGAACGCCAGGAACACTCCCTCCCGGGCGCGCTCCTCCGGCTTCAGCCCCAGCAGATCCGTGCCGAGGTAGCGTGCGGTACCGGCGGTGACCTGATACGCCGGGTGGCCGGCCAGCACCTGGGCGAGGGTGCTCTTGCCGGACCCGTTGGGCCCCATGATGGCGTGCACCTCTCCCACGTGGACCGTGAGATCGACGCCCTTGAGGATCTCGTTGCCCTCGACGGACGCGTGCAGGCCCCGTATTTCGAGCATCACCTGTCCCGTTTCCCGCTTCACGTGTCCCGCCTCACCCGACGCTGCCCTCGAGGCTGATGCCCAGAAGGTTCTGGGCCTCGACGGCGAACTCCATGGGCAGCTCTTTGAAGACTTGCTTGCAGAAGCCGTTGACGATCATCGACACCGCGTCCTCGGCGGACAGGCCCCGCTGC
>VBAL01000035.1:24265-26168 GCA_005888595.1 Candidatus Segetimicrobium genomatis | reverse complement strand
CTGCGCGACCGCCGCGTCGACAAATTCCGCAATCTGGACAGTGAACCGCTGCCGGGAGAACTGTTCCGTATGCCGGCGGATCGCGGCCGCATCGAACGTCGTCGCCTCGGCCGCGCGTATCCCCGCCATCAGGGCGTCAGGCGTCTGTTCGCCGAAGAAGATTCCGGTCACCCCGGGCGCGACACTCTCCAGCGCGCCACCGCGCCCATACGCGATCACCGGGCGTCCACAGGCCTGTGCCTCGACCGGGACGAGACCGAAATCCTCCTCTCCCGGAAACACCAGAGCCCTGCACTGTCGGTAATAGCGACGCACCGCCGCATCGCCAAGCTCACCCACGAAGCGCACGTGCGGGCCCGCCATCGACTGGAGCCGGCCGCGTTCCGGGCCATCGCCCACGATCACGAGCGGCCGGTCGAGGCGATTGAACGCCTCTACCGCCACGTCGACACGCTTGTAGGGTACGAGGCGCGAGACAATCAGGTAGAAATCCCCAGGCTCGCCCGAAGGCGTAAAGAAGTCGACATCCACGGGCGGATAAATCACGGTGGCCTCACGGCCATAGTGACGCCGGATTCGTGACGCGACGTGCTGCGAGTTCGCAATGAACTGATCCACGCCTGCCGCCGCAGCCCTGTCACGCCGCCGCAGCCAGGCCAGCATCAGACGCGCGGCCGGCCGCGCCACACCGGGCAGCGCCGCCAGATACTCGTCCTGCAGGTCCCAGGCGTATCGCATCGGCGTGTGGCAATAGCAGATATGCAGCGCACCCGGCACGGACACACTGTGGGCGCAGGCATGGCTGCTGCTGATGACGACATCGTACCCGCGCAGGACGAGACGGCTGAACGCGAGCGGCATCAGCGGCACGAGCAGCCGGTGCCGCCGCGCGGCGCCGGGGATCTGCTGCAGCCACGTCGCGCGTACGTCGAGCCGGCGAAAGGAGTCAGGCAGCCGGCGCAGATCGTGCAGCCCGACGAACACCGGGGCCTGCGGAAATACTTCATGCAGCGCCAGGAGGACTCGGTCCGCGCCGCCCAGGGTCACCAGCCAGTTGTGGACCAGGGCAACGCGCAACTGACGCAGTCGGGCAGTCACGCCGTCGGGCGGTCGCGGGACGTCAGATGGCGACTTTCTCATGGAGGCCGAGCGGCCGGTCCTGTGGACTGTTTTCACCCTGAGCCTCCGGGCCTTTCAAAGGCTATGAATCCGCGACAGCGCGACTGCGCGACCGCGTCTAGTACGCCCCTCTCCCCGCAATCACCGAGGGCAACGTCCGAAGCAGAATCTTCACATCAAGCCCCACCGACCAGTGGTCGATATAGTACATGTCCAGACTGACGCGCTGCGCATAGTCGGGTTTGTGGCGCCGCAGCACCTGCCACATGCCGGTCAGTCCGGGCTTCACGCAGAGGAGCCGGCGCTCCCAGGCCCCGTACTTGCGCAACTCTTCCTCGACAATCGGGCGCGGGCCCACCAGACTCATCTCGCCTTTCAGCACGTTGATCAACTGCGGAAGTTCGTCGAGACTGGTGCGGCGCAGCCAGCGACCCATAGACGTGACGCGCGGATCGTCGACGAGCTTGAACGTGGCCGCAAAGCGTTCCCGCAATTTAGAGTCTCGCGCCAAGTGCTCATCGGCGCCGACCACCATGGTGCGGAACTTCCAGGCGTAGAATGGCACGGCCGCTTTGCCAATTCGCCGTTGCCGGTAGAAGACGGGGCCCGGGCTGTCCAGCACAATCAGGAGGGCGATGATGGCCACCAGCGGTAGGGTGAGCATCACGCCGAGCAGCGCGCCGATGATATCCAGCGCATCCTTCAGCTGGCGGCCCCATCCGGCCAGCGGGGTCCCGCGCAGCGTGAGCAGCGGCAGCCGTTCCACCAGTTCCACATCGGCGCC
>VBAL01000035.1:6141-24221 GCA_005888595.1 Candidatus Segetimicrobium genomatis | reverse complement strand
TGACCCGCAGCGTCGCCTCTCTCGCCTCGGCGGGGAGGGCGATGATCACGCGGTGGGCGCCCACGCGGCGCACCGCATGCAGGACCTGCGGCGGCGTGCCGACAACCGGCAGGCCGTCCACGTCCGAGACCGAGTCGTCGGTCACGAAGGCCACGGGGCGCTGGCCGTATTCCGGGTGCGTCCGCAGCACACGGGTCAGGTCCCGTGCCTCCGGTCCGCTACCGACGATGAGCACCCGGCGCACATCCACGCCGCGGGCGCGGACCGCCCGGTGGACGGCGCGGAGGATCCCGCGCGCGGTCAGTACCAACGCGATGCCGATGCCCCACGCGAAGAGAATCCATAACCGGGAATAGGAGAACTGCCGGTAGAAAAACGATCCCGCCAGGAGGGTCATCATGCCGACCGACACCGCGCTGGTCACCCGCAGCGCCTCATCGAAGAAGCCCTGCAGTCGTTCACGGTACAGCCCGTACGCCGCGAAGACGACAATCCACACCGGGATGAGCACGGGCAGGATCGCGACGTAGGGGCCCACCGGGGGAGAGTCGGACGCCGGCACCAGTTCCCAGAAGAACCGCAGCAGGTAGGCCAGCGAAAATGCGGCCGCGATCGTGCACGCATCCAGCACGACCGCGAGTAGCACGTGGAGTTGTCTGCGGCGCCCCTCGGCCAACATCGGTGTCCATGAGATGGTATGCCACAGCAGCACACGAGGTAGTCTGCACCAATACCATCTGCGGCAGGAGTCAGCGGCAGCAAAGACAAGCCTGTGGGAAGGATGGGTGAGGCCGAATGATGCGCGTCGACGCAGCGACCAGGTGGGTGGTGCTAGACACCAGGTTGGTCCGTCACACCGGAATCGGCACATACATTCGCACCCTGTTCTCTCGCCTACCCAGATTGGCGGATGGGCTTGAGTATCTGGCTATCAGCAATCCCGGCCTGCCACGGGTTGGCACCTTCCCGGTCCTGACGGTCCGCAGCCGGCCCCTTGACCTTACGACCCAGTTCTTGCCCTTTGAACTACGCGGCGTAAATGCGGCATTGCTTCACGTACCCTACATTACCGCGCCGCTTCTGTGGCCCGGCCGGCTTGTGATTACGATCCATGACCTGATTCCTCTGATCCTGCCCGAGACGATTCCTTCGCGGGTGCGGCGCGGGGCCTTTCATCTCTGGGCCAGCATGGCGGCGCAGAAGGCCACCGTCATCGTCACCGACTCGGAATGCAGTCGACGGGACATCGTGCGGCTGCTCGGCGTTCCGCCCCGCAAGGTGGTGGTGATCCCGCCGGCCATCGGAGAGGAGTTCATCCCAGCGGACCGCAACCGCGCCGGCGACGCTCACCGGCTCCTCTCTGGCGAGAGGTATTTCCTTTCTGTGGGACGGCACAAACCCCACAAGAACCTCTCCCGTCTCATTCGTGCGTTCCATCGCGTGAGACAGGAGCAGCGGGCCGCGCTGGTGATCGCCGGACCTGAGCCACCCCCTGCGGACCTCCGGGACGAGGTGCAGCGCCTCGGCCTTGAGCACACCGTCCAGTTTGCGGGGCACGTCGATGATGCAGACCTCCCAGGATATTATCAAGCGGCCGTGGCCGTTGTCATCCCCTCGCTCTATGAGGGATTCGGGCTCCCCGCCCTCGAGGGTATGGCCTGCGGCACCCCCGTCGTTGCGTCCAACCGCGCCGCGCTCCCGGAAGTGGTCGGGGATGCCGCATTGCTGATCGACCCCGAGGACGAGCACGGGCTGGCCGCAGCGATGCTTCGTCTGCTGAGAGATGACTCGCTCCGGCAAGAGTTGCGAGAGCGGGGACTCGCCAGGGCCCAGACCTTCTCCGCCCAGACCTCCGCCGCCCGGCTTGCAGACATCTATCGCACGCTGGCCCAGGAGGAGCGACCCAATCCTGACGGTGCCTAGAAGAGATACACGGGGGGCAGGAAGTTTTCAGGAGGTTCGTTCGAACATGATGAAAGCGCTGGTCCTGTGCGGCGGCCGGGGCACACGGCTCCGCCCGTTGACCTACACGCTCCCCAAGCAGCTCATCCCTGTCGCCAACCGCCCCATCGTGCATTATGTGATGGATCACCTCGCTGCGGCAGGCATTCGAGACGTGGGCGTGATCGTCGCGCCGGAGACCAGGGAGCAGATCGAGAACGCCCTGGCCACCAATCCGTGGGGGTTCGCCCTGACCTACGTGCTGCAGCCGCAGCCGATGGGCCTGGCACATGCGCTCGTCGTGGCGCGGGAGTTCATCGGCTCGGACCCATTTGTCATGTACCTCGGCGACAACCTCCTCGGCTCCGGGCTGCAGCCCTTGATGGACCTGTTCTCCCGGGAGCGGGCAGATGCGGTCGTCTTGCTGAAGGAGGTCTCTGATCCCCGCCATTTCGGAGTGGCGGTGCTGGACGGCGAGGGCAGACTGACACGACTCGTGGAGAAACCTGCGGACCCGCCGTCCCGCCTCGCGCTGGTAGGCGTGTACATCTTTTCGCCTGCCATCCACAAGGCGGTCCAAGAAATCGAGCCCTCCTGGAGAGGCGAGTTAGAAATCACCGACGCCATCCAGCGGCTGCTGGATCGGGGCAACCGGGTCTTGGGCGAACGCCTGCAGACCTGGTGGCTTGACTGTGGGAAGAAAGACGATCTGCTGGAAGCCAATCGGGTCGTGCTCGACGATTGGATCCGGCGCGACATCCGCGGCACCGTCGACGAGGAGAGCCGGATCGTCGGGCGCGTGGTCCTGGAGGAAGGCACGCGGGTGGAACGCAGCGAGATCCGCGGCCCCACGGTGATCGGTGCCGGGACGATTGTCCAGGATGCGTTCGTGGGTCCCTACACCAGCATCGGACAGCGGTGCACGATCTCCCACGCTGCGCTGGAACACAGCGTGGCGCTGGACGGAGTCAGGGTCGAGGCGGTCGAACGCCTGGAGGACAGCGTGCTTGGACGCAACGCCGTCGTACGCCGGCACGGCGGAGACCAGCGGGCGCTGCGGCTCCTGATCGGCGACGACGCCGAGGTCTTGTTGTGAGCTGAGGGACCATGGTGCCGTTTCGCTTCCAGCGGCTGGAACTTCCAGACGTGATCGTGATCGAGCCGACGGTGTTCGAAGACGACCGGGGCATGTTTATGGAAGTGTATCGCGCGTCCGACTTCCTCAGGGCCGGCATCGAGGAACCCTTCGTTCAGGAGAACCATGTCCGCTCGGTGCGCGGCGTGCTCCGGGGCCTCCATTATCAGAAGAGACCCGCGGCGCAGGGAAAGCTGCTGCGTGTGGCCAGCGGTGAGATCTACGATGTGGCCGTCGACATTCGGCGGCAGTCGCCGACGTTCGGTCGCTGGGTCAGTATCCGTCTCTCTGCCGACAACCGCTTAATGGTGTACGTGCCGCTGGGATTCGCCCACGGCTACTGCGTCCTCAGCGACATCGCCGACGTCATCTACAACACGACGGCGGAGTACGATCCGGCGCAGGATCGCGGGATCCTCTGGAACGATCCCGAACTCGCGATTGCCTGGCCAATCAGCCGGCCCCGCCTCTCGGCCCGCGATGCAGCCCTGCCGCCTTTGCGGGCGGCCGATAACGACTTTTAGGTGCGCGGACGGTGCAGAATTCAGTCGTGGTGACGGGAGGATGCGGGTTCATCGGCAGCCACTTCGTGCGTCTGCTGCGTGCCGCCCGCCCCGACTGGCGTGTCGTGAACCTGGACAAGCTCACCTACGCCGGCAACCTCGGCAACCTCACCGACATCGGCGAGAGCGGCCACTATCGCTTTGTGCACGGTGACATCGTCGACGCCGACCTGATGAACGGGTTGGTCCGGGAGGAGCAGCCCTGGGGCATCGTCAACTTCGCGGCGGAATCCCATGTTGACCGCAGTATCCTGGATCCCGCGCCGTTTCTGCGCACCAACGTGTTCGGAGCTCAGGTCCTTCTGGATGCCGTTCGCCAAGGGGGGATCAAGCGGTTCGTCCAAATCTCGACCGACGAAGTCTATGGCGATGTCCAGACAGGGCAGCCGCCGGATGAGGAGGCTGCGTTGCGGCCCAGCAGCCCGTATGCTGCGAGTAAGGGCGCCGCCGACTTGCTTGCTCTCAGCTACCACCGGACCTATGGCATACCGATCCTGATTGCACGCAGCGCGAACAACTACGGGCCGCATCAGTTCCCTGAGAAGCTCATCCCACTCATGATCCGCAACGCTCTGGCCGGGGAGATCCTGCCCGTCTACGGCGACGGCGCTCAGGTACGGGACTGGCTGCACGTCGGTGATAACTGCACGGCGATCCTCCAGGTCCTGGAGCACGGTCGGCTCGGAGCGGTCTATAACGTGGGGGCGGACGAACATCGCCCAAACATCGACGTGGTGCGTGCCATCTGCCGCCTGGTGGCCGAGGAGACCCGTGTGGACCCGCAGGCGATTTTGACCCGGATACAGTCCGTGCCGGATCGCCCCGGGCACGACCGCCGCTACGTCATGGACAGCAGGAGGATCCGCGCAGAGTTGGGCTGGACCCCTGCCACGCGTTTTCAGGACGGGCTGCGCACAACTATCCGCTGGTACCTGGAACATCAGGATTGGACCGAGCGGGTAACGTCGGGTGACTACCGCGCGTACTACGAGGCGGTCTACCGGCGGAATTGGGGAGCGCACGGGTCATGAGCACGGTAGCGGTGATCGGCAGCGCAGGTCAGCTGGGCAGCGATCTCGTTGCCCTCCTGCGCGAGTCCGGGCGGGACAAGGTCGTTGCGCTATCGCACCGAGACATTGAGGTCGCCAATCCACGCTCCGTCCGGAGTGCACTCGGGGCGGTGCGTCCGGACATCCTCATCAACTGTGCTGCATTCGTGCGGGTTGATGACTGCGAGGATCAGCCGGAGACCGCGTTTCTGGTGAACGCCGTGGGTGCCTTGTACGTCGCCCAGGCATGCCGGGAATCGAACGCGCTGTGTGTGTACATCAGCACAGATTATGTCTTTGATGGCCAGAAAGGGACATCATACACTGAAGAAGATTGCCCCCATCCTATCAACGTCTACGGCGCCTCCAAACTTGCAGGCGAGCACCTCGTGCGGCAGGCGTGCCCGAGATCGCTCGTCGTCCGGACCGCCAGCTTGTTTGGGGTGACAGGCGCGCGCGGCAAAGATGGCAACTTCATCGAAGCGATCATCGCCAAGGCTCAGCGAGCGGACCCCATTCGAGTCGTCGATGATATTCGAACTTCACCCACGTACTCCCGTGACGCCGCCGCCGGACTGGAGGCATTGCTGCGTCAAGAGACTACCGGCGTGGTTCACCTGACGAATTCAGGGGCGTGCACATGGTACGAGTTCGCCCGGACGATCTTGGACTATGCCGGCGCGGACGCCACACCGCAAGCCGTGTCTTCCCGCGAGTATGGGGCGAGAGCTCGCCGTCCAGCAGATTCGACGTTAGTCAGTGCGAGACTTCCTCCGCTACACATCAACCGGCTGCGCCCCTGGCAGGAGGCCCTGAAAGCGTACCTCATTGAAACTGGGCGCGCGACGAGGAAGGGACACTAGCGTCGGTCAGATGATCACCCTCCTCCGCAGGCGGCCACTGGTCCGGAATACCCTGCTCAACCTTGCCGGCCAAGTCGCTCCGCTGATCGTGTCCGTGCTCACCATTCCGAAGGTCTTCCGAGGACTGGGCGCAGAACGATTCGGGCTCCTTGCCCTCATCCTGGTGGTGGCCGGCTATTTCAGTATCTTCGACTTAGGGCTGGGACGGGCGACGACACGACTCGTGGCGGAGACCATCGGCAAGCGTGAGTATCACCGCCTGCCCCCCATCGCCTGGACGGCCTCGATCACCCAACTTGGATTTGGCATACTCGCTGGGATTATCCTGGCGACATTGACCCCAGTCCTCGTTGCGCGATTCCTCAATATCTCCGCGGACCGGCTCGCGGAGGCCAGGTCGAGCTTCTACATTCTCGCCCTCTCCATTCCCTTTGTGCTGCTTGCCAGCGCCTTGCGCTCGCTCCTCGAGGCGGCACAACGATTTGATCTTGTCAACGTCATCGCGATTCCGTTTTCCATCGTCTCTGCGCTGATTCCACTAGCGGGAGTGTCTCTGGGCTGGGCGCTGCCTGCCATGGTGGGAGGCCTTGTGGCTCTTCGGGCCATGAACACTGCGGCGTACTACTGGCTGTGCCTCGGCCTCTTCCCGTCGCTGCGAGGGGCCCCCCGCTTCGAAGCGCGCGAGCTCCGGCCTCTCATCGCGTTCGGCGGGTGGGTCACCGTCTCGAGCGTCGTCGCACCGATCTTTCTCTACGCGGATCGCTTCCTGATCGGCGCGCTTGTATCGGTCTCTGCAGTCAGCTACTATACCGTTTTCTCCGACGTCATCACTCGGCTGTGGATACTCCCGATGAGTCTGTCCATGACACTCTTTCCAGCATTTAGTGGCATGGGCCCAACGCGGCTGGATGATGTCGCCCACTACTTCGCTCGGGCGCAGAAATTCCTCTTCATGCTCGTCGGCCCCTCGGTCCTCGTTCTCCTGGTCCTTGCCGATTACATCCTGCGCCTGTGGATGGGCGACACTTTCGCGGCGAGGAGTCTGACTGTGTTTCAGACGTTGGCGTTTGGAGCAATCGTGGGGTGTCTCGCGCCTGTCTCCGGAATGCTCATTCAGAGTTTCGACCGTCCGGATATCGTGGCGAAGCTCTATGTATTCCTCCACCTGCCCCTGACCCTCGTCCTGGGGTGGTACCTCATTGCGGAACTGGGAATCGTGGGGGCCGCACTCACGGCGGCTCTCCGCACGATTCTCGATAGCGTGATCCTGTTCTGGGCTGCGGCCAAGCTCCTGGATCCGGCGGGCACCCGCACGACTGACCGACTGCTCCGCGCCGGCGGAGCCGTCATCGCGATCGTCGCTCTGTTCGGCGTGGCGTTGGCCGCCGCGGGGAGAATGACCGTCACCCCTGGTCCCATCCTGGTCAGCGGTGGCCTGGTGAGCCTGTGGGCCTGGTATCGAGTCGTGAATGGTCTCAACCGCCACATGCACCCCACCAGGCAGACGACCGATGCCGCACAGGCGGGAGAGGCATGACAGCGGCCTAAGAGTTCTGATGCGTTGAGGACGCGGTAGACATGAGCAATACGACACCATTGATCTCAGTCACGATGACAACACACAACCGCGCTGATCTACTTCTGCAGCGTTCAATTCCATCGATGTTGCGGCAGACGTATGCCAACTGGGAGTTATTGATCCGCGGAGATGGCGCGGGCAGAGATACGGAATTCGTGATCAATTCCTTCAACGACCCGCGGATCAAATACAAACGACTGCCCAGGCGTCTGTATCGCACCCCGAACGAACAGTGGGCGGTCGGCAGCGCGCATGCCCTCAACGACGCGCTGGACGAGGCGCAGGGCGACTACCTTGCCCACCTCGACGACGACGACGAGTTACTCCCGCCCCACCTGGAGACGCTGATGGCGCTGCTCAGGAGCGGCGGCTTCGAATTTGGGTGGGCACGCGCCCACTGCGAGACGGAACGAGGATGGATCATCTTCGGGGAACCGCCCGATCACACAATGCTGCAGCAGCGGAATCTCACGGTTCATTGTGCCGTGATGTATGATCGGAGAAAGTTTGGTCACCTTAGATATGACACTGAAGGCACCGAGCCCGCCGATTGGCGGCTGTGGAAGAAGATTGCCGCCGCGGGGGCGCGACTCGGTTTCTCAGATCAAATCGTGGCGGTCCATTATGCGGAAACCCACCACAAACAAGCCCCGCGGCTGAAGTTCGTGCAGGCGCTGGCGAACCTGATCCAAGAACGTGGAGGGCTCCCTCGTTTTGGGAGAACGGCGCTGCAACGGGGTTTGACGCGAGGGGGCCCGGGCGCGCTTCTGAGAGCGCTCCGGGGCCTGAGGAGCATGGTTCTACCGCACCCCTTCGGATCGAACGCCCCGACATCCGCGAGGGCAGACCGGCCGGCGGGGAGCGGCGAGATCAAGGTGAACGTGGGCAGCGGGCTGCAGCATCGCCTGAGCCCCGATTGGAAGAATCTGGACATCCTCCATGGAGCAGACATTCGGGCGGATGTCAGACGAGGGCTCCCGTTTGACGACGCCTCGGTCGATTTCATCTACAGTGAGCACTTCATTGAGCACCTGTCCTTGGACGAGGCGAGGTTCTATTTCAGAGAATGCCATCGCGTCTTGAGGCGAGGCGGCGTTGTCCGGACTGCCACCATCGATCTGCCGTATGTCCTGGAGAGATACGCGCGCGACTGGTCTGATCAAACTTGGCTGCGAGATTACAACTTTGAGACTGCAAGCGAGATGCTCAACGCAAGCTTCTACATGTGGCAGCACAGGTTCATCTACGATGAAGAGGCACTCACGCGTTCCCTGAGCCAGGCGGGTTTCCAGATGATCGAGAGATGTCACCTCGGTCGCAGCCGCCACGCAGCGCTGGTCAACCTCGAGACCCGGCCCGAGTCCCGGTTGATCCTCGAGAGTGTGAAACAATGAATCCTGAGGGGAACGGCATGACGACGGAGTCCCGCTGGCGCGTGCTGGTCTTTCCTGGGGGCACAGAGATCGGCCTGGGGATCTGGAATGCTCTCCGCCACTGCAAGGACGTCGTGCTGCACTCAGCCGCCGCCGACGTCTCCAACCATGCGCCATACGTATTTGCACGACACTTCATCCTCCCCGGTGTCCACGAGCCGGGGTGGCTGGCCGCGCTCAACGCCCTCGTCGAACGGTTGCGGATCGACTACATCTTCCCCGCCCACGACGACTTGATCGCCGCCTTAGCTGCCGAAGCACCGCGTGTGCGGGCCCGCGTCGTCTCCTCCCCGCCCGAGACATGCTTGGTCACGAGGTCCAAACGGCTCACCTACCGGGCACTGCGGGGGATCGTGCCGGTGCCGAATATCTACGCCGATGCGGACGCGGTCGGGGCTTTTCCAGTCTTTGTCAAACCGGACCGCGGTCAAGGGTCCAAGGACGCGTACTTGGCTCAGGGGCGGAACGAACTGCGGGGCCTCAGCCTCGACCCGGAGCGCACCCTGCTACTGGAATATCTACCGGGCGACGAGTACACGGTGGATTGCTTTTCGGACCGGGAGATCGGCCTGTTGTTCTCTCAGGGGCGGCAGCGTGTCAGGACACGCAGTGGCATCTCGATGCACAGCCACCCCGTCCACGATCCGGCCTTCGCCAACTATGCGCGGGCCATCGCCTCGAAGCTTGCCTTATACGGGGCGTGGTTCTTCCAGGTGAGACGGGACGCTCAGGGGACCCTCAAACTCCTCGAGGTGGCTCCTCGTGTCGCAGGCACGGCCGTAGTATCTCAGGTCCAGGGGATCAACTTGCCCTTGCTGAGCCTGTATGAGCAGGAGCGTGTGCCCGTCGAAATCTTGCTCAACGAGATAAACGTCGAGGTCGACCGGGCCCTCGTGAACCGCTACCGCCACACGGTAGCTTTCCGAACGGTGTACGTGGACTTCGACGACACGCTCGTTATCCGGGGGTGGTGCGGTTCCTCTACCAGTGCGTGAACCGGAACATTCGCCTGGTATTGCTCACCCGTCATGGGATGGACATTCACGCTTCCTTGCGCCAGCACCGGCTGGATTCCCTCTTCGATGACATCGTGCAACTGGGTCGGGAGGCCAGCAAGGCGGACTACATCACCGAGCGGCAGGCAATCCTCATCGACGACAGCTTCCGGGAACGGAAGGCAGTCCAAGAACAACGGCGCATCCCTACCTTCGACTGCAGCATGGTGGAGATGCTCCTGGACGATCGGGTGTAGGCATGGCCGTGGAGCCCGCCCCACTGGACGTCGACAACTTGCGCATCATCCGGGCCAACGTGCGCGCCTTCCTGACCCGCGTAGCGTCGGCCTACAGGGCGACCAGCGGGCGGCTGTTGGACATCGCGCCACAGGTGCATGAGGGAGCCCGGCCGTTCTTCCCCAGCACGGTCGCGGTCGAGACCCTCGACATCGACCCGAACTCCGGCTGCACCTACATCGGGGATATCTGTGCGCGTAATGACGTCCTTCCAGACGGTTCATTGATCTGGCGGATCTTGAAGCTTGGGGGGCTGGTCTTCATCACCGTCCCGTTCAACTTCCGCATCCACGGGCCGCTGCCGGACTGTTGGCGTTTCACCGAGCACGGGCTGCGGGCGCTGCTGCACCGATTCACGATCCTCGAATTGGAGGGCGTCCCGACTCCCAACCGGCCGCTGATGCCCATCCATTACACCATGGTAGCAAGAAAGCCGGACCGACCACCGGCACCACCATGAAGACTACCCTCGCTGAACTCGCGATCCTGGGCGGCCCACCGGCATTCGTGGAACCGCTGCACGTGGGCCGGCCTAATATCGGCGACCGGACCCGCTTCCTCGAACGCGTCGGGGAGATGCTCGATCGGCGGTGGCTGACCAACGACGGCCCGTTCGTGAAGGAGTTCGAGGGGCGCGTGGCCGCTCTGCTGGGGGTGCGTCACTGCGTCGCCACATGCAACGGCACACTCGCGCTCGAATTGGCGATCCGCGGGCTCGGCCTCCGGGGCGAAGTCATCGTGCCATCGTTCACTTTTGTCGCCACGGCTCACGCCTTACAGTGGCATGGGATTCGCCCGGTGTTCGCCGACGTCGATCCGCGGACGCACACGCTGGATCCTGAACAAGCCGAACGCGCCGTGACGCCGCAGACCAGCGCGATCCTCGGGGTGCACGTGTGGGGCCGGCCCTGCGCCGTCGACGCGCTGACGGCGATTGCGAAGGCGCACCGGCTTCGCCTGGTGTTCGATTCAGCCCACGCTTTCGCATGTTCGTATCAGGGGACGTTGCTCGGTCGCTTCGGGGACGCCGAGATCCTGAGCTTCCACGCCACCAAATTCTTTCACACGGTCGAAGGCGGTGCGGTTGTCACCAACGATGAGGACTTGGCGCAACGAGCGCGCTTGATGCGGAACTTCGGATTTGCAGGATACGATACGGTCCTTACCCTGGGGATTAATGGGAAAATGAATGAGATGTGCGCGGCGATGGGGCTCACAAATCTCGAGCAGCTGGACGACATCATCTCCACCAACTTGCGAAATTACACGCACTACCGGCGTGGACTTGCGAACGTCCCAGGCGTCTCCCTCGTGACCTATGATCCGCGTGAGCGATGCAACTACCAGTACATCGTACTCGAAGTTGATGAGGGGCGGGCAGGCCTGGAGCGCGATGACCTGTTGGAGGTCTTGCGGGCGGAGAATGTCCTGGCTCGCCGGTACTTCTACCCCGGGGTTCACAGGATGGAGCCCTACCGCACCCTGTATCCACAACCCGCTCTTCCTGGGACGCAGTGGCTCGCAGCCCGGGTCCTGTCGCTCCCGACCGGTGCATCGATCTCGCCGGACGACATCAATGCCCTGTGCGGAATCATTGCTCTCGCGGTGACGCATGCCGCTGAAGTCCGGGCCACGGTCCAACGTAGACGGACCGCCATGGGCCACCCCGCCGACTGAGATGGAACGCCCGCGGGTCGCCATCATCATCGTCAATTGGAATGGATGGAGACATACGATGGAGTGCCTCGAATCACTCCGCAGTGTGACGTACCCAGACTTCAAGATCTTCGTGGTCGATAACGGTTCCGGCCGAGATGATGTGCTTCACCTCCGAAATTGGCAATCCGGGGGCACGCTGATCGAGAATGACACGAATTTGGGATTCTCGCAACGTCGGCATCCGGCGTGCGCTCGCCAGTCCTGATGCGGCCTATGTGCTCATCCTCAACAACGACACCATCGTTGAACCGGCGTTTCTGAGCGAAATGATCGCGACGGCACAGGGCCACCCAGCCGACATGGTGTCGCCGAAGATTCTCGACTATGGAGACCGCAAGACCGTGGACCGACTGGGTATCATCATCACACGGGCGCTGCGAGGGTACGACATGAAGCTCTGGGAGGGGCGGCAACCCTTCTGCCCATCCGGCTGCTGCGCCCTATACAGCCGGCGGTTGCTGGATGACATTGCGGTCAAGGGAGAGTACTTCGACGAAGATTTTTTTGCGTATGCGGAGGACGTTGACCTTGGAATTCGAGCGGTCCTGAGGGGTTACCAGGCGGCCCTCTCCCCGCGCGCGGTCGTGTATCACAAGGGCTCTGCGTCGACTTCCATTCGCTCCCCATTCGCTCTCTATCACGGGCATCGGAATACGCTGTGGTATCTTGCCAAGAGCGTGCCGGCCTCAACTCTGTTGAGGAATTTGCCCTGGGTGGTTGCTGCTCAGTTACTGCCGCTGGTGTCAAATGCCATCCGAGGGCACTTCCGACTACTCGTGAAGGCCAAGATGGACGGCCTGCGGGGCATGGCCCGTATGCTGGCCAAGCGCAAACTCATCCTCGGCAGCGGGAACCAGGATGCTGACCTGCTGGAGAAGCGCTTGGACCCACGACCCTTTTATCTCTTCCCCCGCACGAAGAGGCGGACGGCGCCCGCGTCCCCTCGGCCCTCGCCTTCGAGTGGGGTGCATCCATCGCCACCGCAGCGGCCCGAAGGCTCATGATCGTCCGGGTCACACACGCGACCGCCAGTACTCCAAGCAATCTTGGATGGTCTGGGCGAACGGGATCAGCGGCTTCCAGCCGGTGAGCCGGCGAAACTTCGTACTGTCGCCGACCAGCACCGGCACGTCGGAAGGCCGCATGCGTTGGGGATCCTGCTCAACCCGGATATCGGTGCGCTTGGTAATCGCCAGTAGTTCGGTGAGCACCTCGCGGATCCGCCGCCCCTGCCCGCTGGCCACATTATAGACGTCTCCGGGCTCACAGGTTTCGGTCGCCAGCCAGTAGGCCCGGACGATATCCCGGACGTCTGTAAAGTCGCGAATCGCCTCCAGGTTCCCCACCTGGATGATGGGCCTGCGGATCTCCTTCTCAATTTCCGCGATTTGCTTGCAAAAGTTACTGATCACAAAGACCTCGCCCCGCCGTGGGCCTTCGTGGTTGAAGGCCCGCATCCGGATCGCGCGGATGCGGTATGACTGCCAGTATTGGTATCCCATGTAATCCTGCGCAACCTTTGAGACGGCGTATGGAGACAGTGGGAACAGCGGCGCCGACTCCGTGATCGGCAACTGATCCTCCGCCACCTTCCCGTACTCCTCCGACGATCCGGCGATCTGGACGATAGGATCGTACCCGCTCGGCCGAAGATGCTTAATCGATTCCAGGAGGTTGCATTGTCCCACCACGTTGGTGTGAAACGTCTCCGCCGGCGAATCCCAGGACGCAGGAATGTAGCTCTGCGCGGCGAGATGGAAGATCCGGTCGGGCTTCACTTTCTCGACCACCTGATAGACGTTGTGCGCGTCGGTGATGTCGCACTCGTGGAACGTCACGCGGCCGATGAGGTGGTCGGCGGCATCCTCTTTGCTACGCCACCGCCGGGTCCCATGGACTTCGACGCCGGGTTGATGCGCGAGAATATAGTCCGCCAGGTGACTCCCGGCGAACCCGGTGATGCCCGTGACCAGGACCTTCATGACCGCAACTCCTTCCCGTGTTCCAGTGGTGGGGTTAGGCCCCGGGGTCCCTCGGCGGTAAACAATGTCTGACGATCATCGCAGTCGAGGGAGCGCTTCGAGCTCGCTCAGGCGCTGTGCCACCGCCCTTGCACCGGGGTCTTCCGCCAGCACCTCGCGCAGCCACATCATGGGTTCGGCGACGTCACCGCGACGCACCATCAGATCGGCGGCGTCGAGGATGAGACGCGTGACCTCGGGCCACAAGAATGCATAGAGCACCGTCGCCTGGCCCAATCCCTTTCCGAGGTACTGGGGCACGACCTGCCGGTACAGATGCTCCGCGTCTGCGCTGCGCCCCTGCCGCAGGTAAATCGCGGCCAACATCCGATACGCCTCTGGCCGGTTCCACGGATCCAGCCGAAGGGCCTGCTTGAGCAATTCCTCCGCCTCTGGGAGCGCCGCCGGCTCATCGCTGGACCCTTGCATCAGCAGCGACGCCAGCCGGATGGGGTGTGCCGCGTTCATGCGGTCCACCGCCATCGCCCGGCGCAACGCCCCCTCCGCAGCATCACGACGCGGCGGATCGAGCTGTCGCAGCGCGCCGGCTTCGGCCGCCAAGTACCTGGGACTCCAGGGATCCCACCGCGCCGCCTGCGCATATCGTTCGGCAGCGTCCTGCCAGCGACCAGATCGGGCCAGCGCCTGCCCCCTAACAAACTGCCGCTCGGCCAGGTGGGCGACTTGCGTCAGTGCCACGGCGGACAGCACGGTTCCGATGACCGCGAGACGCTGCCAGCGCAACATGGTCGAACGAACCGGCGCCTGGTCGGCGACACCGTCTTTCGCGAACCATGCCAGCGCTCCCGCCATGAGCATCGCCATCGCGGGATTCGCCGGAAACATCCAGTCCATGTCCAAGCCGCTGTGGACGAAGAACGCGGCAAGCCCAAGCCCGATTCCGACAACCAGCGGATACGCACGGGTCTTGCTCGTCGCGCGCAGTGCGCTGACCCACGTCGCGACGAGTACGCTCAGCATCACCGCCAGTGCCGCGAGTCCCATGACCCCTCCCTCCGACGCTGTCTGCACATAGAGGCTGTGGGCATCTCGCGCATAGTAGCGCACGTCGCGCTGATACGCTGTGTGCATCGCGCCAAACGTGCCCGGGCCGGTTCCCACCATCGGATGATCCATGAAGATCGCCAGACCCGCACGCCAGAAGCGTAGGCGGCCCTGCACTGCGTAATCCTGAGCGTCGGAGGCCGACGCCACCCGCCCAAACAGATCCTCGATGACGAGTCCTGATCCGGATCCGGGACTGCGGATGAGAACTGCGACGGCGATGGCGGTCGCCAGCCCGGCGAGCGCGAGACGCGAGACAGTCCGCGTCCACGACGCCGGGCGAACCGTAAGGAGCGCTAGAGGAACGATGAGGAGCAAACTGACCCACGCGCCGCGCGTATACGTGAGGACCAGAGATCCGGCAAGCAACACGCTGAGGGCGCCATGCGGCAGCGCCTCTCGTGTTCCGGTGGCGTGGACATACCGGCTGAGCTCAACCGGTAGCACCAGCAGTAGGAATGCCGCGAACGGATTCGGCCAGTAGAAGGTGGATGACCAACGCAGACCGGGAGTGTTTGCCCCCCAGAAGATGAACAAACCGATCAGACACAGCCATCCAGCAATGACGACCGCACCATCCACGAATCGCCTCGCGGCCGCGGGGCTGCGAAGCGTGGACGCCGTAGAGACCGCAATGCCAAAATACATCAGCCACCGCAGCAACTCGTGCAGACTCACATCGAGTTGTACCGACCAGACCGTGCTGAACGCAGCGGCAGCGGTCACCAGCAGCAGACCGGCGCCAAGGCGCGTCAGCTCCAGCGCGCCGGCCGCGGCCAGCCCGATCACGAGGATGTAGACTGCGGTCTGGGCCAGCGTCAGCGTGGATGGGTGGCGGCCACCATCGCTGATAGCGAGCTTGAACAGAACAAGGAGCACCAGCAGGGGCACGAAGGACGTAAGGTGTACTCGTGCGCCGATCAGACGACCTGCCAGCGAGATCCGGTTCACCGCTGTGGAAATCGCGCTCATCACTCAATCATCTTGCCCGCAGACAGAACCGATTAGCATGGAATTACAGCGCGGCAAGATAGGTGAGGTGAGTGCCAACCGGGAAGTCGGCTGCGGGGAGGCCTGAGTATGAGTCGGATGTGTTCACAGGTCCTCGAAGAGGTCCATCGTTCGATCCTAGGCCTGCTACAGCACATCGCGTCCGCGGAAAAGGTGTCCTCCCTGCTCGATGTCGGCTGCTGGGACGGGAGCACCACCATCGAGTATGCCGGCGTCGCAGATGGAGCTCGAGCCTTCGGCATCGAGGTGTTCCAGGGCCCCGCGGCGCAGGCGGCCCAGCGCGGCGTGTCCGTCGCGGTGATGGATCTGGAGCGTGACCGATTCCCGTGGCCGGATCAGTCCATGGACCTCGTGGTGTGCAACCAGGTCTTCGAACACCTCAAGAATGTGTGGCTGCCCATGTCGGAGATTGCTCGCGTGCTCCGCGTCGGCGGCCACCTGCTGTTCTCGGTTCCAAACCTGGCCAGCCTGCACAACCGGGCGTTGCTGGCCCTCGGACAGCAGCCAACATCCATTCGTACGTTCGGCCCACATGTGCGTGGTTTCACCCTCGGTCAGGTAAAAGAGCTCCTGGGCGCTGATGGTGTCTTTCGAATCCGCCGAATCGCTGCCGTTGGCTTCTATCCGCTTTCCGCGAAGTGGGCGCGTGCGTTTGCAACCCTCCTCCCGGGCGCTGCGCACACGTCGATCCTCTGGGTCCAGAAAGTCGAGCACCGATCGGAGTGGCCCTGGGCTGCGTACGCGCAGGTACTTCAAGCTACGAAGTGGACCGATGACGCGGGCTCGCGTGATTCGGCCTCCCAGCCGCTCGACTCGCCGCTGCGCGGCTCGCTCGCGGCCTGCGGCCACTTCCCTGACACCAGTGACCTCGTGAGTCGAGCGCCCTGAGCGAGCGCAGCGAGTCGAAGGGCTTACCGCTTACGAATATCACCTCATCGGCCATCGCGAATTTCCGCTTCCCATCCAGCTGCCGACCCGGCGAGTAGCCAGACGATCGGGGCCAACGCGACAACGCTAAACGAGAACTGGACCTGCACGAGGTAGGCGGTGAGCGCCGCCAGCCATCCCGCGGCCAGTATCCGAGCAGAACCTGCCGCACGGCGCCACGTGCGTACAACGCTCCAGACGACCAATCCCCACACCGCCGCGTAGGCCAGCGCGCCCGGGACGCCGATCGACACC
The DNA here is from genome assembly GCA_005888595.1 of Candidatus Segetimicrobium genomatis. Taxonomy (GTDB): domain Bacteria; phylum Sysuimicrobiota; class Sysuimicrobiia; order Sysuimicrobiales; family Kaftiobacteriaceae; genus Telluricultor. The sequence goes on along the minus strand of VBAL01000035.1, from coordinate 7,368 downwards.
GCCATTTGCAAGAAATCGTTGTGGGCTTTGTCAATGATGGTCGGGCGCGGACCAAAGACCCGCACCAGCGACGCTCGATCGTATGGAAAGACCACGCCCAATGTTTCCAACCCCCAGCCCAGCCATGGTCGGATTCCGATCAAGCCAAGGGTCCTGCTCCAGATGTACACCCGCTGCGCCACCGACCCTGATCCGATGTTCGCTGATGCGATGACGTGCGACCAGATGGCTGCCGGCCTGCCAACACCGGTGACCAGCAATCCCACCGACGCCATGACAATCACCGCCAGAGCGGCGACGATGATGCGGTGGCGCCACGTGGATCGCCCAGCCGCGATGGCGGCCACCCAGGCGGCCCGTGTGAGGGTCAACGAGAGGGCCACCAGCGCCAGGCAGGCGGCACTGAGCCAGAGGTAACGGGAACCGCCGCGCGCAGATATGCCCGTGGCAAGCAGCAGCGGAATCATGAGTGCGAGGTACCCGCCGAACACCACCGGGCTGCTCAGTGTCGAAGGAACTCGAGCGATCCCGGGCCCACTGTACCATTCCCGGATGAACGCCTCACCGGCAAACAGGGGCGGGATGAAGACCTGGAGCACGCCATAGGCAGACGTAATGACCGCGGCGATTCCGGCGGCGCGGACCAGCGCCCGCAACCCCGTGTACGATCCGAAGAAGTGCACACCCACCAGGAAGAGGGCGACGTACCCACAGTACGCAAACAGCCCTTCGTACCGACTGGGCCCGCCAAAAAATGACAGCCGGGGATTGGCCGATGTCACCGAGGAGAGGAGGACTGCGAGCAGAAACGCCCAGAGGGGCACTTCCGGCGCCGTGAACCTCCAGGACGGCCTCCCTGTGGCCAGCCGGGCCCCGATCCATCCGATGATGGCCAAGGCCGCCAGGACTCCTGTTGTCAACGCCTTGACGTGATTGTACCCGTCGGGTCCCCAAGGGGTGACGACGATGGGAACCACAACAACCACGATAATCCCGGCGGCGCGGGAGACGCGGGCGAATATCTCGCCCGCGTCCGCGGCGCGCCGGACCTGGCTAGGGATGCTGTGTGTCGAGCTGCTGTAGTCGCTCATGCGCAGGTTGGAAACCCGGGTTCAATGCCAGGGTACGCTCCCAGGCCACGCGAGCAGATTGGAGGTCCCCAAGGCGGTAATAGGCATGTCCGAGCAGATGATACGTATGCCAGTCCTCGGGATCCAGGGCACTCGC
>VBAL01000035.1:0-6051 GCA_005888595.1 Candidatus Segetimicrobium genomatis | reverse complement strand
TCGCCAGAAGTTGCCGGTAGGCCTGCACCGCCTCGTCAATACGCCCTCGCGACAGCTCCACGTCTCCCAGGTCCGCATAGGCCGTGATCGCGCTCGGGGACGTGGCGATGGCTTCCCGAAATGCAGCCGCAGCCTCGTCGTATCGTCGGTCATTCTGTAACGCCACCCCGCGCTGGTACGCGGCGGCGGCGGCATGCTCACGACCCATGGCCGCCGCGACGTCTGCACCCCGCCACACGACCGCGGGGACGGAGAGCAGGCAGACGATCAGGAGCAAGCGCCGCGTTTGCCGCAATGCGGGATTCATCACATCTGTCGCTGATGTCGACATGGGCGAGCACCGCTGATTGCTTCCCGTGCCCGCGCCCCGATGTTTCCAGACGCCTGCCCGTCCTTCTCGTCGACCCGGGGCGGCAGGGAAGACAGACGGTTCTCGCAGCGTCAAAGGAGATGCGGCCGGGTGACCATCCACACCGGCCGCACCGTCTATGCCATCTCCTGAAACTCCGTTATGGTGTGGGCTGCAGACCGCCGCCAGGTGTGTACTGGATGTTCTGGCCGGCGTTCGCCGAGAGGCACGCAGAACCGGTGCCGGTAGCCGTGTACGAGTACCCTCCCGCGGCGCCAAACGCGGCATTACCCGCGCACGGGTCGTTAGGCAGCGCTCGCGTGTAGCTGGGTATCAGGCTGGTGGCAGCTGGCGATGGATACGACGCGCTGTCTACGAAATAGCTCTCCAGCGCGGTGGCTACGTTCTTCAGGTTGCCCTTCGTGGCCGCCACCTGCGCCTGCGCGCGCGCCCGCAGGAAGTTCGGGATCAGGATCGCCGCCAGGATCGCGATGATCGCCACAACGATCAACAGCTCAATGAGCGTGAATCCACGCTCGTTGTGGAGCCTGCGCAGAAAGAACTGAAGCATAGTTTATCTCCTTCTTGTGTTTAAGCTGAACCCCTGCAATAGGGTTTTCGGATTCCGTTTTAGTCTATAGCAAGATGGATGCCGCAGAGAATACTATGATTGTCGGAGTCAAACACAAATGAGAATGCGGCCAGGTGGATTCGATACTGGCCGCATCCTCACTTCGTCATGTAGCAGGATCTAATGCTACGGCGTGGGCTGCAGACCGCCGCCAGGTGTGTACTGGATGTTCTGGCCGGCGTTCGCCGAGAAGCACGCAGAACCGGTGCCCGCGGCCGACCAGTTCGTTTTCAGCGTGTAGTCGGTTGCGGGGGTCCCGGTAGCCGTGTACGAGTACCCTCCCGCGGCGCCAAACGCGGCATTACCCGCGCACGGGTCGTTAGGCAGCGCTCGCGTGTAGCTGGGTATCAGGCTGGTGGCAGCTGGCGATGGATACGACGCGCTGTCTAGCGGTGGCTACGTTCTTCAGGTTGCCCTTCGTGGCCGCCACCTGCGCCTGCGCGCGCGCCCGCAGGAAGTTCGGGATCAGGATCGCCGCCAGGATCGCGATGATCGCCACAACGATCAACAGCTCAATAAGCGTGAAGCCACGCTTATTGCGAAGCCTACGCACAAAGAACTGAAACATGTTTGTGAGTCCTCCTTTTTTTCACTTATTAGGTGAAACCCTAACCCACATGTCCCGGGATTCAGGTTTCTCTGCACTGTTGTCCTACCACCTCCCCCCGCCCTTTAGACCTCAAGCTGCCCCTAGGGGGTGGGAACCGAGGCCACACCCAGCTGCAGGCCGCCAACAGCTGTATAGATGACATAGCCGGTGAGGCCCGCCTGGTAGTACTTGTCGGGTCCGTCCCACAAGACGAACGCGCTCCGGCCTGTGTCGGTCGCGTATCCATATTCAGCATGGTCGATCGGGGACTTTGGCAACGCGCGAGAATAACCGCCGGTGACGAGATCGTTCTGCCAGCTCACGGCCAGAGGATATGTCTGATTCTGTCCATAGAACAGCTCAAGCGCGGCCGCGATGTTGCGCAGGTCGAGCTGGCATGTGGCCAGCTGGCTGGAGGCGCGGGCCCGCAAAAAGTTGGGGATGAGGATGGCGGCCAGGATCGCCCGATCAGGAGCTCGATAAGGGTGAACCCGGCCCGCCCCCACCGGTATCGCACGTGTGTGTGCACCTTCCCGCCAAGAATTGTCATCAGTCCGCCCTATGCCCTGCGCAAAACCGTCTTAGGCAGTGCCAAGAGGTCTGTTGTACACCTGTTCGAGGGTAAGAACGCTGGGGGCAGGAAACGGCTGCTGAAAGGGGAAACCCCTTTGCCAAAGGAGCTGACCGATGCGACGTTCCACCCTCATAGCATGCCTCCTTCTCTTCATCGCCGCACCTGCGTTCGCCCAGTATCAACCAGCTCCACAGCAGGCGCCCCAGCCGGCTCCGCAGCCAGCCCCGCAGCCGCTACAGCCCCAGCCCATACCAGGCCCGCAGTTGCCGCCCAGCTCACGCCGGATCGTCCCGGGAGCATCACTCGCCGGCATCAATATGGGCGCCGGGATCAATCTGATCTTGACGAGATTTGGACGTCCAGCCGACCTCCGCGAGACCACGATCGACACGGTATACAACTTCAGTCGCTGGGGAATCGTCGTGTACATCCAGAGTGGCCGGGTCAGCGCCGCCTCTACGTCGAACAGCCTGTTGAAACTCAGTGATGAGCTTGGCGTAGGTTACCGCGTGGAAGACGTCCTCAAAGCATTCGGCCGCGGGTTCCGCCAGGGCACGGTGGAAGGGTTTCCCGGGATGATTTATGACGACCAGGGCGTCGCCTTCGGCCTGGACCGGCAGGGCGTAGCCGTGGTCATCGTGTTCAAATCAAACACGGCGTCGCAGGTGTCGGGGTTATACCCCGGAGGACCCGCTCCGCAAGCCATTTCCGGGTTTCCAAACGTGGCCGGCCTCCGTCCATACAGCGCAGAGACGAACTACTTCTCACTGCCCGGGTACCTGCGCTGGATCGTGTTCCACGCGTCGGGAATTTGGATCACATACGCAGAGGCGTCGCGGGTCGTGCAAGAACAGCAGGCGGCCTCCCGATAGCTGTCGCGCAGTCGGGCAGTCGCGCGGTCGCGGCGGATCAGATCGAGTCCTGGGTGCCCGGTTACGCTTGTCGCTCTAACGAACGCATCAAGAAGTGAACCATTTTCCCCACACGATCGTAACCATCGTCGCATTGAACGTATGCCTCGGCAGAGAGGAACCCGAGGTCACCAGCTAGCCGAAGATGATAGCGGACCTCAAAAGCAGACCCCCTCGCAATACTGCAGAATCTAACGTACTCTCGAGTGGTGGCCCGACCGCAGCCCTCAGCTAGATTGGCGGGTACGGACGTAGCTGCCCTGCGAAGCTGCTGCGTTAGTCCGAAACGCTCACGAAGAGGAAAAGTCTCCGTCTCTCTGTAGATTCGTAGCGCCAGTTCGTGTGCCAGTTTCCAAGCTTCCAACGACTCAAAGAGTGGGCGCGACCCGGAACGCAGCATTGCACCCAGAACTTACAACAGGCACCGAGCGTTTCCAATAGCCCAAACTGGCTAATTCTCTAGGCTGGGGAATGACAAACCGGGGCGGCTGTCATTCCACCCCGGCAGGTCCTTCCACGCCTTGCTCGTCCGGTACCGCGACTGCTCGACAGCGCGACCGCGCGACTGCCTACTTAATCCCGGTAATCAATTGATACAGCGGCATATAGAAGGACAAAACGATGAAGCCGACCACGAAGCCCAGGAACATGATCAGGATGGGCTCCAGGATGGAGGTCAGCTGGGCCAGGGTCGTCTCTACTTCAGCGTCATAGAAGTCTGCGACCTTTTGCAACATGCTGTCGAGTGTGCCGGTTTCCTCGCCGACGGCGGTCATCTGGACCACCATGGGAGGGAACAGGCCGCTGGACTGCAGGGGCACGGCGATACTCTCGCCCTCGCGGATGCTGCTGCGGACGCTCTCGATGGCCTGCGACACGACCTTATTCTCCACGGCCTTGGCCACGACTTCCAGCGCCTGCATGATCGGGACGCCGCTGCTGATCAGCGTACCCAGAGTGCGCGTGAAGCGGGAGATGGTCACTTTCCGCATCAGAGGGCCGAAGACCGGGACACGGAGCTTGAACTTGTCAAACTGGAACCGGCCCGCCGACGTGTTGACGTACATCCGGAACCCATAGAGCCCGAGCAGGATGAACCCGAGGAAGACGTACCAGTAGCCGGTGAGCAACTCGGTCCCGAAGATCAGGACGCGTGTCGGCAACGGCAACACCAGGTCCAATCCTTTGAAGAACCCGATGAACTGCGGAAGGATGAAGAACACCAGGAAGAAGATCACGCCCAGGGCAAAAGTCATGATTGCTGCGGGATAGGTGAGGGCGGCCCGGACCTTCTGGCGCAGCGACAAGTCTTTCTCGAAAAATGTGGCCACGCGGTTGAGCACGTCATCCAGCACGCCGCCGACCTCGCCGGCGCGCACCATGTTCACCATCAAGGTGTTAAACGTCTCCGGGTGCTTGCCGAACGAGTCGGAGAGCGTCATGCCTTCCTCGACGTCCTTGCGCACTTCGCCGACGATCTGGCGGAGCTTCCGGCTCTCCGTTTGCTGCTCCAGGATCGACAACGTGCGCACCATGGAGAGTCCCGCGTTCACCATCGTGGCGAACTGGCGGGCAAATACCGTCAACTCGCGGAGGCCGACCCTTCGCAGCCGGCGAAACCCCCCGATGCTCAGGCCAGCCCCTCGGCCGGCCTGTTTCTCCAGGCTGGTCACGAAGAACCCCATCTCCTGGAGCTTGCCGATCACCAGGACCTCGGTTTCGGCATCGATGGCACCGGCCACCACACGGCCGGCCGCGTCGCGAGCGCTGTATTTAAAGGTCGCCATGCGAGATCACCTTTCTCACACTGAACGTCGTCTACCTCGTCTTCCTGGTCTTCCTAGTCTACCTGGTCTAAAGACTTGGACCTTCCGTATCTTGACCTGGAAGACCAGGTGGACCAAGTAGACCAGGTAGACGTCTCTGTAGTTACTGGCCGCCCCGTTCGATTATCTTCCGCAATTCGTCGGGGAAGATGGCGCGGGCCAGGGCGTTCTCCAGCGTGACCAGCCGCCGAGTGTACAGCGCGAACAGCGACTGGTCCATGGTCTGCATCCCAAACTGCGCGCCAGTCTGGATCGACGTATGAATCTGGTGGCTTTTCGCTTCGCGAATCAGGTTCCGGATGGCCGGCGTGGCGATCATGATCTCCACGGCGGGCACGCGGCCGACCTCCTCCAGCGTTGGCCAGCGCGTTCGCTTGCCATCCCCGCCGGTGCTGCTGCTTCGCGCCGCGGAGACGCCCACCGCCGCCGCCACGGTCCGGCGCTCGGATCGACCGGCCATGAACTGCATGTTCGGCAACAATTGCTGCGAGATGACGGCTTCCAGCACCGACGCCAGCTGCACGCGGATCTGTTGCTGCTGGTGCGGCGGGAACACGTCGATGATGCGGTCGATGGACTGAGCCGCGTTGGCGGTGTGCAACGTGGCGAAGACCAGGTGGCCGGTCTCGGCGATGGTCAACGCGGCCGAGATCGTCTCCAGATCACGCATCTCGCCTACCATGATCACGTTGGGGTCTTCGCGCAATACCGCGCGGAGCGCGTTGGGAAAGGTCTGGGTGTCGAACCCCAACTCGCGCTGGTTCACGATGCTCTTCTTATGCGCGTGCACGTACTCGATCGGGTCCTCGATGGTCATGATGTGGGCCGCGCGCTCGGCGTTGATAAAGTCGACCATCGCCGCCAGCGTGGTGGACTTGCCGTGCCCCGTTGGGCCGGTGACGAGGATGAGGCCTCGCGGGAGCCGGCAGAGGTCTTTCATCACCATTGGAATATTCAATTCCTCAACGCTGGGGATGTTCTCGGAGATCACCCGGGACGCCACCCCGACCGAGCCGCGCTGGCGGTACACGTTCACGCGGAAACGCCCTAACCCCGTCACCGCGTACGAGAGGTCGAGCTCCCAGTTCTTCTCGAACTTCTGCTTCTGGAAGGTATTGAGCATGCTGTAGGCTAGCTGGAACGTATCCTCTGGAGTGAGCGCCGCATGGCT
>VBAL01000226.1:2781-4879 GCA_005888595.1 Candidatus Segetimicrobium genomatis | reverse complement strand
CGCTCCGCATTGGGTCTATACGGACGGGGTGACGGGCGTGTCGGCTACGAGAACCGCGGCCGCCAGTTACGTCTCCAAGGACCTTGGGGACTTCAACCGGGTCAGTGGCGAGCTGCGCTACGGGTTCATAGACCGGGGCCCGCACAGCATCGAGACGGGACTGGGCTACAACGTCAACTCCGAGACGTATGCGGACAACGGCAAGACCAAGCTGAGCAGCTTCTTCGGACGGGTGCGGTACGTGTATGATCGGACGTACGGGCTGGACTTGCAGGTTGGGAAGAATACCACCTACAATTTCACCGATCGTACCGGCCTGAAGCACGACATTCCGGCCCATACGGCCTACACCGCGTATTTCGTGTTCCAGCCGCAAATGAACATCATCACGTCGCTGCAGTACTCGAACACCACCACGCTGCGGCTCGACCAAGCGCCGCTCATGGGGAAGAGCTGGAGCCTCGGCATCGACTACCTGTTCTAGCCGAATCGGGCCGAGCGCGTTATAACATCCGGAGCGCACCGCGCAGCAGGGACGCGCGGTGCGCTCCGCGTCTTGTGGGGCCAGGAGGGAGGATGGGACGGCTGCGGCATTCCCGCTTCGCTACGCTGGCGCTCGGCTGCGCCTTGAGCCTGGGGGCGAGCCACGCGACCGCGCAGGGCCGCTTTGAGCTGCATCCGCGCCTGGGGATCTACTTCTCTCCCGGCGTGCTGCTCGCCACCTACGAACCGTCCTCCGGCCAGGTCGTGCGTCGGCGCCAGCTCATGTCCCCGACGCTCGGCATCGGGGCCACGTTGTGGGCCGCGAAGTACCTCGCCGTTGAGGGCGCCGCCATCTATGCACCGAGCATGGTGGCCATCACCGACTCGCAGCGGACCCAGGATGCCACCTCGGGTGTCGTGCTGGCCAGCCTGCGCACCACGTTCGGCCTCCGCCGGCCCACCGAGGGCTGGAGCCTCTACGGCGGCCCCGGCGTCGGTTTGATTCATCGCGGCGGGGCCGCCCGGGGCAGCCGCGCTGGCGACACCAGGCCGGCTCTGCTGCCCGCGGCCGGGGGCCGCCTGGCACTCAAGAACTCTCCGTCGTTCACTGTCGAGGTCGCGAGCTACTCATCATGGACCAACTCCGGCGCCGAGCCCAGCGGGACCGGTCGGCGGCGGTGGCACCAGGACGTCGTCTGGTCCTGGGGGCTCGCCATCCCCGTGGCCTTCGAATGAACCGATGTTTGGGCATCGCCGCCTCGCTGGCGCTCGCGATCGCCGGCTGCTTCCACTCCTACCGCAAGCACAATGAGATGTTCAGCGAGACCGTGGCCGGTACCAGGTTCAAATCGCTCAGTGTCATCTCGACGACAGACGAGCAATCGGATCTCCGCATCACGCTGGACGTTCGGAAACGGCTGGCCGCCCAAGGATGGACCATCGTCCAGCGCCCGGGCACCTGGGATACCCAAGCGGAAGCCCTGCGCGCGATCTGTGGCCCGGCATCTGCCGACACCGCGGCGGCGGCACCGGCTCCGGTCGACGGCGTTGTGCTCGTCTCGTGGGACGAGTTGAGCCTGCACGACTGCAGCAGCAACCACTTCGTCTACCAGTACCACGCGGGCTACGGTGGGGTGGACCTGATGGTGCAGGGGGTCATCAAGTACTTGCGTGGGGAAACGGGGCCACATTCCGGCAACTGACCGCGACGCCTCTACGCTGCTCTCATGACGTCTTCGTTTGACGCTTTCGTTCGAGGTCTCTTTTATTTGTATCTGTATGTAATCCGCCCACGCGTCAGGTCGTACGGCGACAGGTCCACGGCCACCCGGTCGCCCTGGAGAATGCGGATGTAGTTCTTCCGCATCTTGCCGCTCACGTACGCCAGCACCTCGTGCCCGTTCTCCAGCTTCACCCGAAAGGTCGTGTTGGGGAGGACTTCCGTCACCGTTCCCATCATTTGGATCGCGTCGCCGGCCACTCTCTGAAACGGCTCCTTTCCGCTACGCCGTGCGGGGGTCCATCGTCGAGTCGCGCGGTGGCTCGGCGCCCCGCTCGGTGTAGGAGGCGTGCCGACCGCAGGTCTGACAGGTGAGACTGATCCGCTCGGTCGTCG
>VBAL01000226.1:0-2756 GCA_005888595.1 Candidatus Segetimicrobium genomatis | reverse complement strand
AGGACGGGCAGACCAGGGGTGTGTGCTCCCGGTCGGCCGCGATGAGCGCGAGCGCCTCCGGCGCCCGGTATTCCTTAATGCCGCGTCGCCCCACCTGGGGCGTGCACCTCCAACCTCGAAATCTAGCCCGCCCCTGCTCGCCTTGACAGCCCCTGGCCGGGACGTATCTCTAGCTCCAACCGGAGGTTGCCATGGACGGCCCGGACTTCCAGCGCCTCGCCGAGATCGAAGTCGACCAGGTCAAGCCCGAGCACCAGGGATTCACTCTGACGGGGCAGGGACCCGACCAGGCCGAGTATCGGCTCGACTTGCACTTCGAGCTGCCGCTCGACGCGCGCACGCGGACCGTCCTAGGCGAGTTGCTCTCGCACGCCGAGCTGACGATCTCCCGGCGAGCGCCGGCGGCGCCGCTCACCGCGCTGCGGGCCCGTCGTGACCGTGCTCACCGGTCGTGACCGCTGCTTGTCACGGCGCGCGGCCGCGCGTCAGCTGCAGCGGTCTCAACCGGCCCCGGCTCCGGCGCACGCCGCCTCGCGGTGGCCTGCGCCTTCATCGCCACTGCCTGCGCCGGCCGCGCCGGGGGTGGAGGGGGGGGGAGACCCGCCACGGTCTCGCCGGCGGACCAGAGCGCTCTCGAGACGCAGCGTTCCCAGCATCCCACCGACCCCGACGTCAATCTCCGGCTTGCCCGGGCCTACTACGCCGCCCAGCGGTACGCGGACGCCCGTCGCGCGCTCCAGATCGTGCTGGTCGCCCAGCCCGGCAACGCGTCGGCGCGCGCCTATCTGGGCCTCACGTACGAAGGGCTCGAGCAGTACGACTCCGCCCGGGCGGTCTACACCAGGCTGCTGTTCGACCAGCCCCCCCCTGGCCGGCCGGTGCGTCGCCTGCTGGACGGCCGCCTCGCGCTGCTGACCCGCAAGGAGTTGCAGCAACGCGCGCGGCTCGCGATCGCCCGCGAGTCGCTACTGGTGCGCACGCCTCCCGACCCAAACACGATCGCGGTTATGCCGTTTCGCTACACCGGCGCCGACAGCTCGCTGCGGCCCCTGGAGCGCGGACTCGCGGCCCTCGTCGTCACCGACTTGTCGCGGGTGCGGCGGTTACGTCTGGTCGAGCGCGAGCAGCTGCAGGCGCTGCTCGACGAGCTGCAGCTGGCGGCGAGCGGCCGGGTCGATCCCGCGACCGGCGCCCGCTCCGGGCGGCTCGTGGGCGCGAGCCAGGTGGTGGAAGGGCAGTTCTCCGAGGTGGCGGCGGCGAACTTCCGCGTGGATGCGTCGGTCGTGCGCACCAGCGACGCGCAGATCGCCGCGACCGGCTCCGGGTCCGACCAGCTGCGCGCGCTGTTCGACATCGAGAAGGCGGTCGTCTTCCAGCTGCTCGACAAGCTGGCCATCACGCTGACGCCGGGTGAGCGCACCGCCATCAGCGAGCGCCCGACGCGCGACATTCAGGCGTTCCTCCTCTACAGTCGCGGCCTCGAGGCGCAGGACCGCGGCGACTTCGCGGCGGCCGCCCAGGCCTTCCAGGCCGCCGCGCAGCGCGATCCCGGCTTCTCGGCCGCCGCACAGGGCGCGCAGACGAGCCAGGCGGCGCAGACCGCCACCGCGACGCCGCCCACGGAGGTGGCCGCGACGGTCGGTGGGGGTGGGGGGGGGGCGGGCGGCGAGGCACCGCCCTCTCCCAATCAAGGAACGCTGACGAACGCGATCAACAACGCGGTCCCGTCAGGGGCGGCGAACGTGACCGCGACCCCGACGAGCGGAGGGATTCAACTGCCGCCGACCGATCCCAACCGCATCTGCGAGGGTGCAAGTTGCGACGGGCCCGCCCGGGCGGCGCTGGTCGGCACGATCATCATCATCATCCGCCGGCCATAGGACCCGCAGCGTGCGCCTCGTCCCCGCCTTCGTCGGCACCCTCGCCGTCGTCGCCCCGCTGCAGCTCAGCGCCCAGGGGGGCGGGGGGGGCGGAGGGAGCGACGCGTTGTACGACCGCTTCAACGCGCTCTCGGGATGGGAGTACCGCGGCTACCATTTCGATCCGGGACTCTCGGTCAAGTTCGTGTCGCAGTGGAACCTGCCGCTCGTGCTCGTGACGCCTGTGGGGCGCAGCGTCTCCGTGGACATGACGGGTTACCTGGTGAGCGGCCGCGTCGAGACGTACGCCGGCAGGACGGAAACCCTCACTGGGTTGACGGACACCCAGCTCCGCCTGCTGTACACGCTGCGGCGCGACCGGGCGGTGGCCTCGCTGTCGTTCAATCTGCCGACTGGTCAGCGCTCAGTCTCGACCAGCCAGTTTCAGGTGAGCGGGGCCGTCGGCTCGAACTACCTCTCCTTCCCGGTGTCCAGCTTCGGCACGGCCTTCGGTGTGACCGGCGGACTCGCCTACGCGCAGCAGGCGGGGAGCTGGAACCTCGGCTTCTCGGGCAGCCTGCGATTCCTGGGCTCCTACTCGCCCTTCAGCGATCAGCCGGTCACCTACAACCCGGGCGTGGAACTGCGCATCCGCGCCGGGGCCGACCGGCTGCTCGGCCCCTCGGCGCGGCTGCTGCTCGGTCTGACGACCAGCACCTTTTCGTCCGACGTGTTCACGGGCACCGGCACGATCACGAGCGGCACCTACAGGCCGGGGGTGCGGTTCATCAGCGACGTGGCGTACCTCCGGGTGATCGGCAGCTCGACGCTGACGCTCGCCGCCTGGGACTTCTACCGGCTGGCCGGCGACACCAACAGCGCGTCGAGTCCGGAGAC
>VBAL01000225.1 GCA_005888595.1 Candidatus Segetimicrobium genomatis | reverse complement strand
GCATGGAAGAAGGCGCTGGGATCCGGTACGAGCGGTGGCAGGAAAAAGAAGTTCGCGTTCCCACTGTGGGCTCCGTCCGAGATCAGGTACGCCGGGCCCGCGCTCGCCGGAGGCTGCAGGATCCGCTGGTCTTTACACCCGACGCACAGAACCGCAATCGCGGTGACAACGAGCGCTAAACGCTGCATACGACGGCTCCTGTGGAAGGCGACGCACGAACCTGCGGACAGGCAACGAAAAGCAAGATTCAAACCAAGGCCAAACGGTGCGGACTCAAGCCATCTGACCCCCTGGTGTCACGGGTCAGCGGCAACAGTGTCCCGCATCTGCCACAAGAGCCGGTCCAGCGCACCCACGCTACCGTGCCTCAATCAGCGCCTTGAACCGTGAGTCGTTCTGCAGGCTGCGCCACCACCAGTGCACGTTCTTGCGGAACCCCTCGCGGTGTTTCGGAAAGGCCACGAAGTACTGCTCGAGCAGCCGCAGCGCCTCCTCCTTGTCGCCGAGCATCGTGTAAACGAATGCCTGGTAGCCGAGCAATTCGCCTTGGGGGTCGACGTCCGCATCTCCCTTCGAGCGCTCGAGCACATGGCGGGCGCTGTCGGCAAGGCGTGCGCGCGCGAGAACCGCCGCGACCCAGATCTGTTCGAGCAGGCGCGTGCGCGCCCGGTCCCGTTCGGGAGTGAGCTTCGCGACCGAGTCCGCCAACCGCCACGCCGAACCCACGTCCACGTCGGTGACCGTGGTCGAGAGCAGCATTAACTGACATTCGACGAAACGCGGGTTGGCGGGAAAGCGTACGCGCCCTTTGTTGCACCAGTCACGCGCCGGAACGAACTGCTCCAGATCGTACGAGGTGAAGAACAGCCGGGCCAGGATGACGTCCGCAGCCGCGAGATACGCGTCCCTTTCATAGGCGGTTCTTGCCGCGTGGTTGGCCTCGGGGAGATCGCGGGTCTGATAATAAAGCCGGGACAGCACCGTCCAGGCGCCGACCTGCGCCGGATTCAGGCGCGTCGCCGCCTCCAGATCCGCCCGAGCCGTGGCGAGCAGCCGGTCCGCGGCGGCGGCGTCGGGCTCGAGCCCCTGAAGGAATCGCGCGAAGCGGATAGTGCCGCGAATCTCGAGCGCATCCGGGCTCGAGGAGTCCGCGTCCCACGCTCGTTGGGCGTGCCGGAGGCCCAGCTGCATCCACTTG
>VBAL01000224.1:328-2661 GCA_005888595.1 Candidatus Segetimicrobium genomatis | reverse complement strand
CACACCAGAGGTTGTAGACAGGTTACAAGTGTTAGAACTCAAACTACCACCAGTAGTGCCCGCAGACAATGTGAAGGTCACAGCGCCTGTCGGAGCGTTAGATGCAGTCGTCGTATCGACGACTGTGGCAGTGACAGAAGCAGTACAACTGGTGCCACCTAACGCGATGTTACAGCTAACATTCCCAACGCTAGTAGAAGTATTGTCCTTACTCGTAACAGTCACGGTGACGGCCGCTGCAGCGCTAGTGCTGGTATTGTGTGTGGAGTCACCGCCATACGCGGCGCTGACAGACCCAGAACCAGCAGAGGTACCGGTGAATGTGACAGAACAACTTGTCACACCGGATGTAGTCGACAGATTGCAAGTTGGAGAGCTTAGACTTCCTCCCGTAGTGCCCGCAGTCAAAGTGAACGTCACAGTTCCCGTCGGAGCGTTTGATGCGGTGGTAGTATCAGTAACAGTCGCGACGACGGATGCGGTACAACTTCTCGCACCCAGCGCAATGTTACAACTGACACTCCCAACACTGGTAGAAGTGTTATCCTTGCCTGTGGCAGTCACTGTGATGGATGCTGCCGAACTGGTACTCGTGTTGTGAGTGGAGTCCCCACCGTACATGGCAATTATGGACCCAGAACCCGCACTGGTCCCGGTAAATGTGACAGAGCACCTGGTCACACCGGAGATGGTTGACAGGGTGCAAGTCGGAGAGCTCAGGCTGCCACCTGTAGTCCCTGGCGTCAATGTGAACGTCACCGTGCTAGTCGGGAAGTTCGAGGCGGTGGTTGTATCAGCAACTGTGGCGATGACTGAAGCAGTGCAGCTACTTGCGCCTAGTGCGATGTTACAGCTAACATTCCCAACGCTCGTAGAAGTATTGTCCTTACTCGTAACAGTCACGGTGACGGCCGCTGCAGCGCTAGTGCTGGTATTGTGAGTAGAGTCACCGCCATACGTGGCACTGACAGATCCAGAGCCAGCAGTGGTCCCGGTAAACGTGACAGAACAGCTCGTCACACCAGACACAGTCGAGAGCGTGCAAGTCGGAGAACTCAGACTACCGCCCGTAGTTCCGGCGGTCAGCGTGAACGTTACAGTGCCAGTTGGAGCGTTTGAAGGAGTAGTCGTGTCAGCAACAGTCGCTGTGACAGAAGCAGTACAGCTAGTCCCGCCCAACGCAATGTTACAACTAACACTCCCAACACTGGTAGATGTATTGTCCTTGCCAGTAACGGTCAGGCTAATGCTGGTTGGGGTGGTGGTAGCACCCAGAGGCGAGCCAGTAACCATGAAACTGTACGGGCCAAGCGCAACAGACGAAGCAACATTGATCGTCAAGACACTAGTAGCCCCCGCCGCAGTCGGAGTCACAGGGTTCACAGTGAAAGACCCACAAGTAACACCAGCAGGAAGACTACTGCTCACACAGGACAACGAGACAGGCAGAGCAGAACCAGCCGTCAGCCTAGCAGTAACAGTCACAGTACCAGAACTACCCTGCACAACACTCACAGGACCACCATTCGACAACGAATAGTCAAACGGAGGCAGAGTAGCAGTAACTGTCACCGTCGCCGCAGTACTAGTACTCGTGTTGTGAGTAGAGTCACCGCCATAGATGGCTGTGACCGAGCCGGAACCAGCGGACGTACCGGTGAACATAACAGAACAGCTCGTCACACCAGACACAGTCGAGAGAGTGCAAGTCGGAGAGCTTAGAGAACCGCCCGTGCTGCCCGCGGTCAGCGTGAAGGTCACAGTACCAGTCGGAACGTTCGAGGCGGTCGTAGTATCCGCAACGGTAGCGGTGACAGACGCAGCACAGCTTGTGCTGCCCAGGGCAATGTTGCAGTTCACATTCGGAACAGTTGTAGAGGTATTGTCCTTCACAGTAAAGGTCACCATCACAACGGTAGCAGGAGCGTTACTGCCGTTGTGAGTAGAGTCGCCTCCGTAGCTCGCGGAAAGAGAGCCAGAGCCAGCGGAGGTTCCTGTAAACGTGACAGAGCAACTCGTCACACCGGCCGTGGTCGAGAGTGCGCAGGTTGTAGAACTTAGACTTCCGGTTAATGTGCCCTGAGTCAGGGCGAATGTCACGGTGCCGGTAGGAGCGTTGGAGCCAGTTGCAGTGTCTGCGACAATGACCTCGACACTCGTTGAACAGCTTGAAGCCCCTAATGCAATGTTACAGCCGACCGAAGGTTGTGGAAGTGAGGTTGACGTGTTGTCCTTGCCCGTAGCTGTAACGGTTATGGACGCTGAGGGACTTGTACTGGTATTATGGGTTGAGTCGCCGCTGTACGCGGCTGTAATGGAACCCGATCCGGCAG
>VBAL01000224.1:0-293 GCA_005888595.1 Candidatus Segetimicrobium genomatis | reverse complement strand
TGTTGACAGGTTGCAAGTGCTGGAGCTTAGACTGCCACCCGTGGTCCCAGCAGTCAGGGTGAATGTTACAGTACCGGTCGGAGCACTCGAAGGAGTGGTTGTATCTGCAACCGTCGCGGTGACGGCAGCGGTGCAACTACTTGCGCCCAAGGCCATATTGCAGCTAACGTTCCCGACACTGGTAGACGTACTATCTTTGCCAGTAGAAGTCACAGTGACAGTCGCAAGGGCACTAGTGCTGGTATTGTGAGTAGAGTCACCGCCATACGTGGCGCTGACCGAGCCAGAGCCAG
>VBAL01000223.1:2477-2848 GCA_005888595.1 Candidatus Segetimicrobium genomatis | reverse complement strand
TACCTCAACGAGGACCAGAAGGCGGCGCTCATGACTGCCGAGGCCCGCGCCGGGCTCGCGCCAGTGTACCGGCTGTACGAGGCTGACGCGGAACCGGGAGATCTCGAGGCGCTGTCGCGGCGACTGACGGAGAGCCTATTCGCGGTGAGCCTGCCGTCCGACATGCTGCGGAAGGTGGACATGATGAGCATGCGGGCGAGCCTCGAGGTCCGCGTGCCGCTGCTCGACGAGGCGATGGTGACCCTCGGGCTCGCGCTCCCCCACCGGCTCAAGACGGACGGCCGGAGGGGCAAGCGGGTGCTCCGCGAGCTCGCAGCGCGCTGGCTGCCGCGCCGCGTCGCCGATCACCCCAAGCACGGCTTCCAGATCCC
>VBAL01000223.1:0-2349 GCA_005888595.1 Candidatus Segetimicrobium genomatis | reverse complement strand
CGCGCCGCGGGCGGGCCGCTGAGCCGCGGCGGAGTGTACCAGCGCGTTTTCACGGCGCTCGGCCTCGAGGTCTGGCTGCGCGAGTTCCGACTCGCCTGGTGACCACCCCCACCCCCACCCCCAGCCATCCTCCGCGGATCACCACCGCCCGGAGGGAAGAGCGCCTCTTAGAGCACATCGCCGCGGAGGAAGCCCGGATCCGGAAGGCGTATGCCAGTCGGCTGGAGCAGCGGCGGGATCAGGGGGCGTCGTGGTCGAACCCCGACCACGTCTACGCGCGGCAGGAACGGGAGCGACGGCTCGTTGGGTTGCTCCGGCGACTCGCGGTCCCCCTAGCCCGGACCCGGATTCTCGAGGTCGGTTGCGGCACCGGCGCCTGGCTGAAAGACTTCCTCAGGTGGGGAGTGCCGCCCGAGAACATTTGGGGCGTGGACCTGCTGCCCGACGTCGTGGCCGAGACTCGAGCGCGCTGTCCGGCGGGCGTACATGTGGAATGCCACAGCGCGGCGCGGCTGCCCTTCCCCGACGCGACGTTCGACGTGGTGCTCCAGTCGCTGTTGTTCACCTCCATTCTCGACGGGGAAGTCCGGCGCGCGGTGGCGCGGGAGATGCTACGCGTAGTGCGCCAAGACGGCTGGATTCTGTGGTACGACTTCCACGTCGACAATCCGTGGAACCCCGACGTTCGCAGGGTCGGGCGCCGCGAGATGGCGGCGCTGTTTCCGGGCTGCCACATCGAGCTCCAGCGGCTGACCTTGGCGCCTCCCTTGTCTCGGCGGGTCCCGCCGCGGTCCCACCTGGTGTGGTGCCTCCTGGCGAAGGTGCCCTGGCTCTGCACGCATTATCTCGGCGTGATCCGGGCAGCGTCGGCGCCACACGCGGGCGCGAGCAGCAGGTAGGGGATGCGCGCCTGCGACGTCGGGTGAGCAAGTATCAGTTCTGGAGCGCCCCGGCACTGCAGGGGGCCACCCGCGTCACGCCATCGAAGTCGGTGAGCGGGCACCACGCCGTCACGCCCGCGCCGCGGGCCGGACTGCCCGTCGTCAGGTGAAAATCGAACCCCGCCGCGTTCGTGAACAGCGGATCGGTGTTCTCTAGGTTGAGGCTCGTGGCGAGACCCGAGCCGCCGATCTGCAGCGCTCCCGTAGACACGTTGCCCGTGAGCGTCGCTCCGGTCCCCGCCCCGGAGAACCACACCCCCGCCGTGGCCGGCTGGTAGAAGATGTTGTTCGCGATCACCAGGTTCGTCGTCGTGGTGGCGATGATGATCTGGGCGTCGCGGTTCGGGTTGGCGCCGGCGAACGTATTGTTCTCGATGTACAGGCCGTCCACCACCGTCCCCCCGCCGTCGTAGCGCTGGATCGCCCACCCGTGCTTGAGGTTGTAGAACACGTTGTTGCGGATCACCACGTTGGTCCCGATGCCGTTGTAGATCCCGTGGTCGTGATTCTGCCAGTAGTCGTTCAGCGGCGTGCACCCGTTCTCCCCGGGGCCCAGGCGCCCGATGTCGTGGATCAGGTTGCCCTCGATCACCAGGTTGGGCGCGTACGCGTCGATGGCGACGATGCCGCCCGTACTCCCGGTGCAGATGTGGCCGATGTCGTGGACGTGGTTCCCCACGACCGTCTGGTCGTGCCCGAGGTAGGTATCGATCCCGTAGCGGTTCGTGTTCCGCACCTCGAACCCCTCGACCCGGATGTACCCGCCCGGGATCGCGATGCCGGTGGTCGAGAGGTTGTTCTGGCCATCGATGACGGCCAGCCAGCGGTGCGCCGCCCGGAACACGATCCGGTTCGTCGCCGTCCCACTGCGACTGATCGTCACGATGGTCGCGCCGCCGGTGTACACGCCGTCGCCTACCAACACGCCGTCACCCGGGTTGACGATGTCGGCCGCGTGTTGGATCGTGGCGAACGGCTGCGCGGCGGTGCCGGGGTTCGCGTCGTTGCCGCTCGTGGCCACGTAGTAACACACGCCGGGGCTGGTATTCCCACAACCGGCCGGTGGCGGGGGCGGGGGCGGGGGCGGCAGCGTAATCGGTGTCGCGGCCTTCTCACACGCACCGGCGCCGAGCAGGCAGCTGACGAGCTGTATCGTAGCGAACGCCTGGAGCCGCATAACACCTCCGCCCGTAGGGCCAGAAGATCGAGAAGAGACGTCTCAACCAGCGTGCCGTCAATTCCGACCCGGGTCGCCGCCCTCGCCCTGGTACCCTTGCGGCACGCCTGAGGCTAAAGTGTCGTGGCCGTGGGACAGCGGCTCAACGTTACCATCCCGGTCGCGCAAATGCGCGGCCGGGATGGTAGGAGTTCTCGGGCGGCGGCAGCTGAGGCTGTCACTGGAACGCCC
>VBAL01000034.1:3185-20331 GCA_005888595.1 Candidatus Segetimicrobium genomatis | reverse complement strand
GATATTCCTCACCCGTTCTTACTAAATCTACAGTCGTCTCCCTGGTAGTGTCAAATGCCAACGCCTCACGAAGGCGCCTGGGCCTCCGATGGCACTTCTGCCAGCAGCGCTTCCGTAGCAGCCACGGCCTCCTCCAGAGCCTCCACCGCCCGGTCCAGTTGCGGCCGGGTGATGACCAGCGGCGGCGCAAGACGAAACGTCGACGGATTGTTGAGGCTGTAGAACACGATCACGCCGCGCTGCAGCGCCTCCGCGGTCACGAGCAGGACGATATCGGGATCGGTGAATTCTACTCCCACGAGCAATCCCTTCCCCCTGACCTGTTTCACCGTTGCAGGATGCCGCCGCGCCAGCGCCTCCAGGCGCTGCAGCAGATACGTGCCAAGATCGGCGGCGCGCTCCACCAGACGTTCGTCCTGGATGACACGGATCGTGGCGATGCCCGCCGCGCAGGCCAGCGGGTTGCCCCCGAACGTAGACGAGTGCAGATAGGGGTTGGTTTCCAGCGCCTTCCAGAGCGCCGGGCGGCCGGTGAACGCGCCGATGGGCATCACGCCGCCGCCCAAGGCCTTCGCCATGGTCAAAATATCGGGCACCACCCCCCAGTGCTCGCAGGCGAACATCCTCCCGGTCCGGCCCAGGCCCGTTTGGACCTCATCCAGGATGAGCAGGGCCCCCCGCTGATCGCAAATCTTACGCACACCCCACAAATAGCCGTCCGGCGGGACGATGACGCCATTTTCTCCCTGGATCGGTTCGAGGATGACCGCCGCAGTCCGGTCGGTGACGGCGCGGGCCATGGCCTCCAGATCGCCGAACGAGACGTGGGTGAACCCCGGCACAAGAGGTTGAAATGGAGCCTTATACTTCTCTCGCCCCGACGCTGACAATGCGCCCATCGTCTTCCCGTGAAACGCGCCCTCCGCGGCGACGAACTCAGTCCGGCCGGTGGCGAGGCGGGCGAGTTTCAGGGCCCCCTCATTGGCCTCCGTCCCGCTGTTCGCGAAAAAGGTATACTGCAGTTCGCCGGGCGTGATCTGGGCGAGTAATTCGGCCAGGTCGGCTTCGGGTTTGCGCGGCATGGCCCGGACCGACATCGGCATCCGGTCCAGTTGCTCTTTTACTGCCGCGATGACCTTCGGGTGCCGGTGGCCGACGTTAAAGACGGCCGGCCCGCCGGAGCAGTCGATGTATTCCTTGCCGTGAACATCGTGGATGATGGCCCCGCTGGCCTCCCACTCCACGGTCATCACGTTGGCGAAACGATACAACTTGGCGAGACCGGCATTGACGTAGCGAGTGTACTTGTCCAGCGTCTCCTGCACAAGTCGATCGCGATGCTCAGGCTGCATGCCACCCTCCGCGTGGATCCGTCGCGGTGCGGCGAGTGCCGTACCAACCGGCTGCGTGGGACGTGCCCTGACGCGTTACGGCGGGTCGACCACGTTGCGACGCCATTCAGGACGACGCGGCCAAGTCGGGCTGCATCAGTCGCTCCTTGGCCCGGCGTACGACCTCGCGGGTTTCCTTGTATTTGATGCGCTCGATGGCATCGTCGAGGGGAACCCACTCACAGGTCACGAATCCCTCCTCGGCTTGCGGGCGTGCTTCCTCGCCGCCCAGGAACTCCAGGAGAAAGTAGCGTACGGTCTTGTCGTAGTACGTATCTTCGGAACGCCAGAAGAAGTAGTAGCGCTCCTCGCCGAGATCTGCCACGACGCGGACGTGTGAGATCCCAGTCTCCTCGCGTACCTCCCGCAGCGCGACCGCCTCAGGCGTCTCGCCTTCCTCGATGGTCCCTTTGGGAAGCATCCATTTGCCGCTGGAGTGCTTGAGCAGCAGGATGCGGGGCGCCCCGCCATCACGGCGGAAGACGACACCGCCCGCGCTCTGTGCGCGCTTGACTGGTTTTCGGGCCCGCCCGTCCTTTGCCTTCACAATCCCCATTTCCGTTCGTCATGACGTTGAACCGTTGGAACGTTGAAGCGTTGCAACGATGGGAAATCGGGGCCAAACGTTTGGGAACGTTTCAACGTTTCAACGCTCCAACGCTTCAACTGCTTCTCGGCAGCAACTCGCGCACAACCTGGTTCACGGCCGCCCCATCCGCCCTCCCCTTCACTTTCGGCATCACCGCAGCCATGACCCGTCCAATGTCGCGGACGTCCTTCGCCTGCACCTGAGTGATCGCCTCCGCGACAATGGCCCGGAGCTCTGCGGGGGAAAGCGGCGCCGGGACATATTCTGCGAGGATCGCGAGTTCCAGGGTCTCCTTGCGAGCCAGGTCATCGCGTCCGCCCTTCGCAAACGCCTCGATCGACTCCCGCCGGCGCCTCATCTCACGGCCCAGCACCTCCACAACCTCCGCATCGGTCAGGTCGCGGCCGCGCTCAATCGCCGCGTTCTGAATCGAGGCGCGGGCCAGACGGATGGTAGAGACACGTAACGAGTCTCCGGCCAGCGTTGCCTTGCGCTGGTCACTCGCGAGTCGCTCTGCTAAGGTCATCGCGGAATGCCTGTAAGAAGAATCATAGAAGGGGGACTACGGTCCCCCTTCTCGTTGAACGCCAAACGCCGCCAGCAAGAACGCCCCGCACGGCAGCGGCAGACACTCCAGTTGGCGGCGGCCCGTATGGACCTAGTAGCCTCCTCCGCGCCGCCTCCGGCGTGCCAGCTTCCTCCGGCGCTTCGCGCTCGGCGATTCGTAATGCTCATGCCGCTTGGCATCCGTGAGAATACCGGAGCGCTTTACCTGCCGCTTGAACCTCCGCAGGGCGCTATCCAGGCTTTCGTCCTTTCCAACACGGACTTCCGTCATCCCCCACCCCCTCCCCGCCACCCCGCCCCAACGATGACCCCTTGGGATACGTCGGAGCCACCCCGAAAATTCTGGACTGCGAATTTCCTGGGACCCCCGGACCCACCGGTCGGGATGAACGAAACTTCCGTCATTATACTACGGCGGGGCGGTGCGGTTCAAAGGTGGCTCTGAGGGAGCTCGAAGCGGACATTTTCGCGACCCTCACCCTTCGTCTTTCTTCCGCTCGACTCGTCCGCGTGCGTAGACTCGCTCGCGGCCTTCGCCCTTCCAACGAGTCGAGCCCCTGAGCGAGCGAAGCGAGTCGCAGGGCCATTCCGCATCCTAACCGGGAGGCCACCCCATTTTCCGGCCCCCAAGGAGATGGTAGTGCAGGTGCGCAACCGCCTGACCACCGTCGGGGCCGGTGTTGGTCAGGAGCCGGAACCCGCGCTCGGCGATGCCCTCCTGCCGTGCGATCTTTCCCGCCACCAGCGCGATCCGTCCCAACAGTTCACTGTCGCTCTCCTTCGCATCGAGAACGGACGCGATGTGCTTCTTCGGCAGCAGAAGCACGTGCACCGGCGCCTGCGGATTGATGTCTCGGACGGCGATGAGGTCTTCATCCTCGAACACCTTCTGCGACGGAATGGCGCCAGCGACAATACGGCAGAACAGACAGTCGGACATTTGGACACCTCTTCTGGATCAGTCCCATTTCCTCAAATCAACGAGCTTTTTTTCATTAGGACCGAGCGTACCTGGCGGCAGGACCTCCACGATCGCACGCAGGCGCGTGACCTCTCGGACGCTGTCGGCCACGGCACCCCCGAGGCGTGTCTGCGGTCCACCGGTCTCAAGCCGCACCGTCAACTCGTCCTGGTGCTCGCGGCGCGTGACCACCGCCTGGTAGCGGGCGACTTCAGGATACCGCGCCATCGCGCGGTCCAAGTCGTGTGGATGCAGAAAGATACCGCGGACCTTCACGGCATCTCCGACGCGCCCGAAAATGCGTTCCAACCGCGCCGACGTACGACCGCACGCGCAGGAACCCGGGGCGATACGCGAGAGATCACCGGTGCCCAGGCGCAGCAATGGGTACAGGTCGCTGAGAAAGGAGACCGCCACCTCGCCCATCTCCCCGTCCGGCAGCCGCGCCCCGGTGGCGGGATCGACGATCTCCACCACCACGCGCTCGGCAACATGCAGACCGGTGCGCTGTGAGCATTCGTATGCGATAAGACCGATATCACCAATCGCGTAGGCCTGGCCGATACGCATCCGGTGACGGCTCTCCAGATCGGTGCGCAGCGACTCGGAGAGTGGTTCGCCGGAGACGAATCCCACCTCTAGGGAAGAACGCGCTCCCCGCTCACCAACCTTGTCAAGAACCAGTGCGAGAAAACTGGGGGTGCCGATCAACCCACGAGCCCGGACGTCCTGCAGCGTCTTGACCTGGATCTCGATGTTCCCAACGCCCGTGGGCACAACCACGGACCCGAGGGCCTCGAGCGCGCCGTCGAACATTGCGCCTGCTGGCGTGAGGTGGTACGAGAAGGTGTTGAGCACGATGTCGCCCCGCCGGAAGCCGGCGGCGAACAATGCCGGCGCAAACCCCCAATAGTCCGGCATCCGCCCCTCGGGTTCGTAGATCGGGCCGGGCGACACGAAAATCCGCCGGACGTCAGCCAGCGGCCTCGCCAGCCAACCGCCCCATGGAGGGGCCTCACCCTGTCTGCCAGGTAGCGATTCCTTCTTCAGAAGTGGAATTCGCGGCAAGTCGGCCAGCGTGACCCTTTCCGGGCTCACCCCCGCGGCCTCGAGCGCCTGACGCAGCGCCGGCGACACTGTGATCGCGCGTTCGACGACCCGGCGAAACGCGACTTCCTGCGTCCCAGCCCGCTGGGACGCCGGCTGGAGTTCGGCGGGATCATAGACGTCGTGAACGATCGCCACCCCCTTACAACACACGGTCGCAGCCAGCACGCCCGTACCCTTACCCTGGGTCCTCCCAGCAGGAGGGGGGAATACCGATGGGCGCTTCCGCGCCCTCATCTTTCCGCCTGCGAGCGACCGGCTCCTGTGGAGGAGGGAGTTACTGGCGGCCCGTAATTAGTCCGCGATGATACCCGAGCCGGTGCTCCGCGTGGAGGACCTCCATCTGCGTTTCCACGGGATTCAGGCCATCGCAGGAGTTGAGTTTGTGCTGGCACCGCGCGAGATCCTCGGAATCATCGGCCCCAACGGCGCTGGAAAGACCAGCGTACTGAATTGCATCAACGGCTTCTACCGGCCCCAGCGTGGCCGCATCGTGTTCGGCGACGGTGACATCACGCACCTCCCCCCGCACAGGCGCGCGGCGTTGGGCATCGCGCGCACGTTCCAGAACATCGCGCTGTACCCGGGGATGAGCGTGCTGAACAACATCATGACCGGCCGGATCATCCGAATGCGATCGGGCCTCTTGGCCTGCGGCCTGTATGCCGGGCCGGCGCAGCGCGAGCACGTGACACATCGTGCGGTCGTCGAAGAGATCATCGACTTTCTGGAAATTGAGGAGGCCCGCGGCCAGCTCGTGGCCGACCTCCCCTACGGTATCCAAAAAAAGGTCGAGCTCGGCCGGGCGCTGGCGATGGACCCGCAGGTGCTGATATTGGACGAGCCTATGGCCGGCATGAGCACGGACGAAAAATCGGACATGGCCCGGTACATCCTTGAGCTCAAGGAGGTCCGCTCGCTGCCCATGATCCTCATCGAGCACGACATGGGGGTGGTGATGGATCTATGCGACCGCCTCATCGTGATGGAGTATGGCAAAAAGATCGCCGAGGGCTCCCCAGACCAGATCCAGCGCAACCCTGATGTGATTCGCGCCTATATCGGCCACGCCGACGGGGGAACAGCGCATTAGTCATGGCGACTCTGGTAGAGCGCCCGACGCATCTTCCTCCCCGATTCGCGCTCGACGCGGCGGCGGACACTTTCCCGAAACTGTTGCGCCGTAATGCAGGATTGTTCGACGACCGCATCGCGTTCCGGGAAAAGGACAGGGGGGTCTGGCGGCCGATCACCTGGCGCGAATACTATCGCCACGCCCGGGCCTTCGGGCTCGGGCTTGTGGCTCTGGGACTGCGGCGGGCGCAGATCCTGGCGCTCGTCGGCGACAACCGCCCCGAGCTGTTTTACGCGGCACTTGGAGCGCAGAGCGTGGGTGCCATCACCTATGGGCTGTACCAGGACAGCCTGGCCGAACAGTTAACGCACCTGGTCGATTTCTCTGACGCTCAGTATGTGTTCTGCGAGGATCAGGAGCAAGCCGACAAAGTCCTCGAGATGGAAACGCGGCTGCCGAAGGTGCGGCGGATTGTCGTTGAGGACTGGCGCGGCATGTGGCGGTACGGCCATCCCAAACTGGTGAGTTTCGCCGAGGTGCTCCGTCTGGGCCGCGACCTCGAGACCTCACAGCCCGAACTCTTCGACCAGCTGGTGAACGCGGGGCAGGCCGACGACCTCGCCATCTTCTGCCAGACTTCCGGCACCACCGCGCTGCCCAAGCTGGCCATGCTCTCGCACCGCCACCTGATCGCGCAGGGGATGAACTTCCACGCCGTCGAGCCGCACATCGGACGGGGAGATGATTTCGTCTCGTATTTGCCGTTCGCCTGGATCGGGGAACAAATGGTGTCTACCACGCTGCACCAGTTGGTGGGGTTCACCGTAAACTTCCCCGAGGAGCCGGAAACGGCACAGCGGGACTTCCGCGAGATCGGTCCACACTTCACCTTCGCTCCGGCCCGCATCTATGAATCCTTGCACACCGCAGTGACCGTGCGCATCCTGGACGCGGGCCGGCTGCGTCAGTGGGCCTGCGCCTGGGCCCTTGCCGTGGGCGGTCGCGTCGTGGACCTGCGGGCGCAGAGCATGCCGGTGCCATGGTGGCTGCAGGTGCAGCACGCGATGGCCCGCTGGCTGGTCTACCGGCCGGTGCTGGACAAGATCGGCTTCGCGCGCATACGCGTGGCCTGGAACGGCGGGTCGCCGCTGGGGCCGGATTACTTCAAATTCTTTCACGCCTTGGGCGTCAACTTGAAGCAAATCTACGGACAAACCGAGATCGCGGGCATCTCCTGCGTGCACCGCGACGGCCGGGTGCATTTCTGGACGATGGGATTCCCCATCGCGAATACAGACCTGCGAATCACCGACGAGGGGGAGATCATCAGCCGCAGCCCCAGCGTGTTCCTAGGCTACTACAAGAATGCGGACGCCACCGCGCAGGCGCTGCGCGAGGGCTGGCTGTACACGGGCGATTACGGGGCCGTCGATCCCACCGGCGACGTGATCATGTTCGATCGGATGTCCGACGTGATCACCCTGGGGGATGGCAGCAAGATGAGCCCCTGGGTCATCGAAGCCATGCTCAAATTTACACCCTACATCCAAGAAGCGATGGTCGTGTGCGCTCCCGGCGGCAGCACGCTGGCCGCAATTCTGAACATCGAAATGCGCAGCCTCGGGAAGTGGGCCGAAGATCGCGGCATCGCATACACGTCCTATGCCGATCTTTCTCAGAAGCGTCACGTCCTTGATCTGCTGCACGGCATCGTCCGCGATGTGAACCGCCGCCTGCGGCCGGAATGGCGGGTGCGGCGGTTCGTCTCACTCTACAAGGAGTTCCACCCCGACGACGATGAGCTGACCCGAACCCGGAAGCTGCGCCGGCCTGGGCAGGCCACGTTTGACGCGACCCTCCAGGTCCGCTACGAAGACGGGACGACTCGAGAGATCAAGACGACCCTTCAGATTACAGACGTAGATCAGAGTGAATAGTGAATGGTGAATAGTGAATAGTCAGATGCAGACCCTTCACGGGCCTAGGGTTCTCGGCTCCTGCGACGCAGATGAGATTGTTCGACCATGCACTATTCACGATTCACTATGCACCCCGTGTGCAACGCTCTGCCTGCATCCGATTATCACGCCGTGAAAGAGTTCATCCTCAGCGGTCTCGTCAACGGCCTGGCGGTCGGGAGCATCTACGCGCTGATCGCTCTTGGCTTTGCGCTGCTGTATAAGTCCACAAAGATCCTCAACCTCGCGCACGGCGAGCTCGTCCTCTTTGGGGGGTACCTGGCAATTGCCTTGACCCAGTTTGTCCCATTCGCGCTGGCCGTCGTGCTCACATTGCTTGCGGCGGCGCTGCTCGGGTTCACCGTGGAACGGGTGATCATGCGGCCGCTGTTCGGCCAGCCGCTGCTGTCGGTCATCATCGTCACGTTAGCGCTGGGTTACGTCGTGCGCGGCCTCATGGTCGGGATCTGGGGAGGGAGCACCCGCAACTTCCCGGCGGCTCTTCCCGGCGGGATCCTCCGCGTCGCCGGCATCCCCATCCAGAGTGTCGGCGTCTACAGCGCCGCCACGGCGGCATGCCTGCTGTTGGTCTTCTGGCTCTTCTTCCGCTACTCGCTGGTGGGAATCGCGATGCGCGCCGCGGCAAACGAGCAGCTGACCGCCAGCACGCTGGGCGTCAGCCTGCGCCGGGTCTTCGCGTATGCCTGGGCCTTTGCCTCGATGGCCGGGGCGGTCGGCGGGATCCTGCTGGGACTGTGGCTGGGCGTGAACTTTGCGCTGGGGTTCGTCGGTTTGAAAGCACTGGCCGCCGTGATCCTGGGGGGACTCGATAGCATCCCCGGCGCGATCCTGGGCGGCTTCACCATCGGCATCATCGAGACCATCGCCGGCGGCTACATCGACGCCAACATCATCTACGGATTCAAAGACATCACAGCCTTCGTCGTCATTTTGCTGGTCTTGCTCGTCCGGCCGTACGGACTCTTCGGGACGGAACATGTTGAACGACTCTGACGGAGGAAACGCAGTCGCGCAGTCGAGCGGTCGCGTTGTCGTGGAGGTTTGTGCTTTGACCACGCGACCGCCAGACTGCCTGACTGCCCGACTGCCGAACCCCGGCCCACGTTTCCACTCTCTCCTAAGATGAGCGTTCGACCAGCCGGGGATTTCAAGACGAGTTATGTCCAGGACATGGCAATCCTGGACACGCGATTTTACCGCATCGGGTTCGCCGTTCTTGTCGCCGGCCTGGTGCTGGCCCCCCTGTGGGCCGGCCGGTACATCTTCCTGCTCAACACCATCGGTATCTACGCCGTGGGGGCGTGTGGGCTGGCACTCTTGACCGGATTCACCGGGCAGATCTCGCTCGGCCATGCCGCGTTCATGGCCATCGGCGCTTATTCATCGGCCTTTCTCAGCCAGGCGCTCCGGCTCCCCTTTGTGGTGGCCTTACCGGTGGCCTCGTTCATCACATTTCTCTTTGGCATCGTCGTCGGTCTCCCGTCGCTTCGCATTAAGGGACTGTACCTCGCCATTGCCACCCTGGCGTTTCAGTTCCTTACCGAGTACGCTCTCATCCATGCGACCGGAGGGATCGGCGCCACCACTGTCCCGCCGGTGTCTGTCGGAGGATGGACCGTGCGCACGGACCGGCAATTCTACTACGTCGTGCTGGTTTTCTGGGTCGCGGCAGGGGTCTTCGCCGCGAACCTGGTCCGCAGCCGTATCGGCCTCGCATTCATGGCCGTGCGCGACCGCGACTATGCGGCCCAGGTTCTCGGCATCCACCTCCTCTACTACAAAGCCCTCGCGTTTGGGATCGCCGCTTTCTACGCCGGCGTCGCCGGAAGCCTGTGGGCCCACTACAACAGGCTCATCACCACAGAGCAGTTCAACGTCGGCGCGTCCATCGACTACGTGGCCATGATCGTGATCGGCGGGCTCACGAGCGCCTGGGGGCCACATCTGGGATCGGCCTTTGTGTGGATCCTCTCCCAGGGGCTCCGGATCATCGCCCCGGCCGTCCTCGCGGTGTTCCCTGCCTTTGGCAAAATCGCCACGCCGCTGCGGGAGATTGTCTTCGGGGTCACGCTGATTGCGCTACTGATCTGGGAGCCCGGCGGTCTGGCGATGCTGCTCCGGAAACTGAAACGGAAGCTCGATCTCTGGCCGTTTGCGTACTAACCGACGGAAACAGGAAACGGGTAGCGGGAAGCAACTGGAAACCTGTCACTGTTTCCCGCTTCCTGTTTCCCGTTTCCGGTACTCATGCTAGCCAACGTTTTCTTCGCTTGTAACTCTTCACTTCCGTAAACCGCCTACGCTCCGCCCCGCGGATGCCCAGATAAAACTCCTCGACGTCGGCATCCGCCCGCAGCTTCTCCGTCGGCCCATCAAGCACAATCTTGCCGTTCTCCATCACGTAGCCGTAGGAGGCGAGCTGGAGGGCCATTTTGGCATTTTGCTCGACGAGCAAAATGGTCATTCGTTCGTCCGCATTCAAGCGGTGAATCAGTCCGAAGATTTCGCGGGCCACCAGAGGCGCGAGCCCGAGGCTGGGCTCATCGAGCAGCAAGAGCGTGGGATCCGCCATCATGGCACACCCGATAGCCAGCATCTGCTGCTCGCCGCCAGACAGGTACCCGGCCCGGGTTTTGCGCCGGTCCTGCAGGCGCGGAAAGTACTGATAGACGAGCGCGCGCCGGGCGAGGCGCGCGCCGCCGGTACCTGCGCGCAGTGCGGCGCCGACCAGCAGATTCTCCTCTGCCGTTAGTTCTTCGAATAGCCGGCGGCCTTCCCGGACCATGACGATCCCGGCACGAGCGGTTTCTTCCGGGAGTTTGTTCTCGATGCGCCGGCCGGCAAACTCGATGGTGCCGCGGGTGACCTCACCCCGCTCCAGGCGGACCAGCCCGGTGATCGCTTTGAGCGTGGTCGTCTTCCCGGCGCCGTTCGCCCCAATCAGCGCGGTGATCTTCCCCTTGGCCACGGACAGAGACACGCCCTTGAGGACCAGGATGCTCCCCCAGTAGATCACCTCGATGTTGTTGACGGTGAGCATAGCGAGTCGGGAGCAGGAAACAGGAAACGGGAAACGGTGACAGAGTGGCCGCTTCCCGTTTCCCGCCTACCCGTTCCCGTTAGGTCAGAAACCCAGCCAGTCCTTCCGCCGCTCAACAGTCACCTGCTTCACGACCGTGATCCGCCCGTTGCGCACGGTAACAATGCGGGTGGTCGTGGAGGGCCGGTGGTCGTCCCGAGCCAGCGTGACCACAGGCGCCAGGCCATCAGGATCCCAGTTCTTCAACGTCTCGATGGCCGACCGGACTGATGGCCCGCTGAAGCCACCCAACCGGGAGTAGGTCGCCCAGTTGTCGACGATGGTCTCCAAGCCCTTTTTGAGCAGGTAGACGTTCAACCAGCCGCGGATGTACGAGGCGATGAACGGCGTCTGGGTCGTCCCCCAGGTGAACTCGGGCTGCTTGTTGTAGAAGCGCCGCAGCGCGTCAAAGATCTTGTTCATGCCGGCCGCCGGCTCGCCGTAGTAGACGTGGGGGGTCGTGGCGATCACGCCGTCTGCGTCCTTCCCGATGAGCTTGATCATGTTCTCATCGAATCCCCACACGTTGACCGCGAACCGCGTGGTCAGCCCGGCTGCTCTCGCATCGCGGACGATCACCGAGGCCGAGTTGGTGGTGCCTCCGATCCAGGCGAAATCGGCGCCGAACGCCTTGACGGCCGCGACCTGAGAACGCGCCTCCAGCGCCGCCAGGGCCACAATCTGATCCGCCCCGACCACAAACCCGAGCTCCTGCGCGTAGGCCTTGCCCGCGGGAATCGGCGCACGTCCGTAGGGATGATCTGGATAGAGGAACACGAGTTTCGGCTTGCTGATCCCCTCCTGCTCAGCGACGTCTTTGAGGTACTTCAAGACCGCCCGGATTTGATCCGAGTAACTCGAGACCGGATAGAAATTGTACGGCGTCTTCGAAGGATCATTGAGGTGAGACGAATAGCTGGCCGAGATATACGGGATCTGGTCCTGGCTGATGGTCTCCTTGAGTGCCTCAGTGTCGCCCGTGCCCCAACCGACAATGGCGTTGACCTGGTCGACGTCGCGGTACTTCCGGTAGAGCGAGAGGGCGTCTGGAATCCGATAGCCGTAATCGGACCACACCAGGTCGATCTTCACTTTGCCGCGAATGCCACCCTCGACCTCGTTGATATACCGCACATGGTCCAGCACGCCTTTGGAATAATCCACGCCCACGTCGGACGTCGGGCCCGTGGTGTCAAAGAGCGCGCCAACCTTGATGGATGCCGGGATCGCCTGCTGGGCGATCGCCGGCGCATGCCCGGCGGCTGAGACCGCCAGGAGGACGACGACGGCGGCCCATGCCGCACTGACGCGCGCATCCCTCTGCATCGCTCTTCCCCCTTCCTAGAATGTGACAGATGTGCCGGAAGAAGATGGTTCGGGACGAGGGCGTGCGACTTCCTTCTGTTCCCTGGTGCCAGGAACTTACGGGGTGACTTTCCTGACCGTCACGCTCCTGATCACAAGATCTTCATTCCGGTTCCCGGCAGCGTTGATGGCGAAGTCCCATCCCCAGGTGTTCGCAAACGCTGCGTCGGGGAGGCGGAACGTGTAGGTCAACCACCCCGGCGAGGCGTTGACCCACTGCCAGGGGGTAAAACGATAGCCGCTCATCGAATCGTACCAGATGTTGAAACCCAGCTGCTCCGTCGCCGATGCGCCCCGTACTTCCACATTGATTTCAACCAGGGCCCGCCCGTCTACAAAGAAGAGGAAGGTATCGTCCACGTCAAAGTGCACGTACACGCGCTCTCGCGCCGAGTTCGCGCGCAGCGCCTCGCCGCCGTCCACGTCAACCACCTCGGTGGCATCGTTGCGCCACTCGCGGAAGGGCGAGTTGTAGAGACCTCGCTCCACATTGGTCCGGCCCAGGCGAGCCGAGACGTCCCCGGCCTGCCTGTAGTCGGTCGCGACGGGCAGCGCCGGGAACGCGCCGGCCTGATCGGCCTGCCTGGCTTCTGCCAGGAGCGCGCTGCCGATCCCGGTGAGCAGCAGCGGCTCGTTTCCCACGGTGAAGCTGGACTTCTCACCGTCTCCGCTCACCGGACGGGTATCGCCGGTCGGTGTGTAGGCATGCAGCGGGCTCCCCTCGAGGGTGAGGGTCGTGTCGGCCGCGCCGCTCCAGGCAACAGCCACAGCGTCAGAGTCGCCGAAGATCAGCAGCAGAACGCCCTGCCTTGTGATGTATCCGGCGAAGGGCTGGCGTCCGATCTGCGCGCCCAGCGTGTCGAGCACGATCCGCGTGATGGCCGAGCCGTCGGCGACCCAGAAGATGTAGTCGATGCCGAACGCCCTGGCCTCGGCCTGCAGCTTGACCATCTGGCCAGGCCAGCTGGCGCGCTGGCCGTACGAAAAGGGATCCCACTCGATCCACAGGGACTTCGATCCCCGCGGCAGCAAACGCTCCCGCAGCACGCCGAGAGGCCGTAGCAGGGCATCCGGAGACACCCCACGCGGCGACAGCGAGATCACATCGAAATCATCAGACGCGTCGGTCAGCATCCGCCGCAGATCCGCCAGATCGAACCCGTACGGCGTACAGAGAATGATGCGTGCGGAGGGATCGGCAAGCTTGATGAGCACGCGCGCCGACCGGAGCAGATCGATGTACTCGCGCGTCGTGCCCCGAAAGATGGGCAGACTGCGTGCCGTCCAGATCTGCCAGTCCTTGACCCGGTCCCGGTACCGCGACGAGGCCGCGGTCACAAATGTCTCCCAGTCCCCGATGCGCTTCGGTGGCTCCCTCGCATAAATCGCCGGATCGAGGAGTTCACTGCCGGTGGCCTGAGAGGCCCACTTCGGCGTGTACGACAAAATTAGGATGACCCGAAGCCCCGCGCTCTGCGCGGCGCTCACGGCGTCGTCGAGCGCGTCCCACTGGAACGTTCCCTGCCGCGTCTCGACCTCGGACCAGTTGACCACCAGCTTGACCGATGTCGCGCCGGCGCTTCGCAGGGCGCCAAAGTCGGCTCCCTCCGCGGCGCGGACTCCAACCGGCACCGGCGGTGCGGCAGGCGCGGACGCGGGCAGCGCCGGCCACGCCGCCGCGAGGATGAGCACAAGGAGGAACGGCACACATCGCATCAGCAGCATCCCGATCCTTTCAGGCGGTGCGGTCCCGCCTGGAAGAGACTAGCTTCAATGTGCCCCCAGGACGGATGTCATAGTACGCCCAGGTGCCCAAAATCCTGCTGGGGCAGGAGCAGTCATCGGTGGATGGAATAGGAATGCGGCCGCGTCCCGTACCAACGCGGCAGATAAATGGTGCGCTAAGGTACGCGTACCAGCCGCGTTGGTACGGGACAAGCACCGTTGGTTTGCGAGGTGGTCCCGCATGTGGGAACAGCCCAAAGCCATCTCGATCGTAGCCGGCAGCGGCGAGGGGCGTACCGAGCTGACGGCGTTCGATCGAGCGCTCATGGACGCGGGTATCGCCAATCTGAACTTCCTTCGGGTGACCAGCATCCTCCCTGTCGGCGTCACGGTCATCTCCGTACCCAAGTTCGTGCCTGGGACGCTGACGCCTGCGGTGTACGCGCGCATCGCCAGCCACACCCCAGGCGAGCGGATCGCTGCCGCAGTCGGGCTGGGATTCTCCCACGGGAATTACGGGGTGATCATGGAGTATGAACACACCGGTACTGGGGAGAATGCAGAGACGATCGTCCGCAAAATGGTGGAGGAAGCGCTGGCCGTGCGCGACCTGCCCCCGGATGAGATCCGCGTGGCCGTGAAGGAACACGTGGTGCAGCGGATCGGCTGTGCGATCGCGGCCGTGGTGTTTTGGCCCTGAAGAGCCGGAAGTGCGGAACCAAGGTACCAAGGAACCAGGCCAGATTGAGAACTGCGGATTCGTTTGCTTGGTCCCCTGGTACCTGGTCCCATGGTTCCGTAGGGAGGGGGTATCCGCATGGAGTGGATCGTCGATCTCGTCGGGCCTGGGGTGGCCCAGGCCATGCAAGTAGACGCAATTCTGTACGATGGACGGTCCGCGTTTCAACGCATCCAGGTCGCCGCCAGCCGGCTGTTCGGCCGCATGCTGGTCCTTGACGATGCCATCCAGACCACCGAGCGGGACGAATACACCTACCATGAGATGCTTGTGCATCTACCATTGGTGACCCACCCCTCACCGCGCCGCGCGCTGATCATCGGCGGGGGTGATGGGGGGACGCTGGAAGAGTCTCTCAAACACCCTCTCCAGAAGGTGACCATGGTCGAGATCGACCGGGACGTCGTCGAGGTGTGCCGGCGCTTCCTGCCCGGCATCAGCGGCGCGGCATTTGAAGATCCGCGAACGCGTTTGCTGGTCGAAGACGGCATCGCCTACGTGCGGACAGCGCGGGAGCGGTTCGACGTCATCCTGGTAGATTCGACCGACCCCAAAGGCCCGGGCGTGGCGCTCTTCTCTCCGGAATTCTACGCCGCGTGCGCGACGCTCCTCAGCGACGACGGGCTCCTGGTTGCCCAAAGCGGTTCCCTGCTGTACCAGCGAGACCTCACCGAGATGGTGCGCCGTCATCTCCGCACCGTGTTTCCCATTGTGGGCACGTACTGGGCGCCCGTACCTGCCTACCCCGGAGTGTTGTGGAGTTTCTCGTACGGGAGCAAACGATTCGACCCGGGACGGGTGACGGGCGACACAATTACACAGCGCCTGACATCTGTCCAGACCCGTTTCTACGGTCCCGCCACACATGCCGCCGGGCTGCAACTCCCTGCGCTCCTCTGACGATGGCCTTCCTGAGCTCACGTCCGGCGCCGCGTCCAGCTGCTACCATCATCGGTGTTCCCTTTGACGCCACCTCGACGTTCCGGGCGGGCAGCCGGGAAGGACCCGCCGCCATTCGCTGGGCGTCGCAGAGTATCGAAACCTACAGTCCGGTGCTCCAGCGTGACCTCGACGACGTGGCGTATGCCGACGCCGGCGACCTCGATGTGGCAGGGCTGACACCGGAGCAGCTGGTCACGGTCGTGAAGGATCGCGTGGGCGCGCTCGACGCGTCCCTCCCCCTCTTGCTGGGCGGTGAACACACCATCACGATTGGCGCCGTCCTGACGCTGCAGCGGCGCCATTCCGATCTGGCCGTCATCCAGGTGGATGCCCACACCGACCTCCGTGACACCTACGAGAACCAGCGGATCTCCCACGCCACGGTGATGCGGCGGCTCCTTGACGTCGTCGCCCCCCTGCATGTCCTTCAGGCGGGCGTTCGCGCGGGAACCCGCGAGGAGTTCGCCGCCGCCAAGCGTCTACGGTACAGCGCTTCGCGACTCGAAATCCCGGGCGCGGTCTGGTCCTGGCTCGAGCCGCGGCCAGTCTACGTCACGATTGACATCGACGCTCTCGATCCGGCGGAAGCGCCGGGGACAGGGAACCCGGAACCCGAAGGCGTCCGCGGCCGGGATCTCCTTGCTTTCGTGCGGCGGCTGGGCCTGCTCCGCGTCGTGGGCCTGGATCTTGTGGAGGTGTCGCCGCGCTACGATCCATCGGGACGGACGGCCGTGCTGGCGGCGACGATCATCCGCGAGGCGATTCTGGCGATCGTAAAGACGTGATTAGTGATTAGTGAATAGCACAAGACAGCTCGTCCGCTAATTCACGATTCAGTATTCACTATTCACTATTCACCAATCACTATTCACTATTCACTCGTTCTCGCTCACCGTCCCCACACTTCTCGGAATACGCGTAGCGCGTTCCCGCCCAATATCTGCGTGATTGTTCGGGCATCAAAGCCACGGGCCAGGAGTCCTGCCGTGAGGTTGGGAAGCCGGGCCACATCCTCTAGATCGCTCACCCGGCCATCGAACCCGTCGAAATCGGACCCCAGCGCCACGTGGTCCGGACCCATGACCTTGCTCATGTACGCGACGTGATCGAGGATGCGTGCCAGCGCCGGCCCGCCGGTGAACGTGGGATAGAAGTTCACACCCACCACGCCGCCGCGACGGGCCATGACGCGGAGCTGCTCATCATTCAGGTTGCGCGGGTGCGGAGTGAGCGCCGCCGCATTAGAATGGGTGGCTACGATGGGCCCTCTCGTCGCTGCCAGCGTATCCCAGAAACTCTTCTCGGACAGGTGCGAGACGTCGACGACCATCGCCAGTTCCTGCATCCGATTCAAGACCTCCTGACCCAACGGCGTCAGCCCGCCGTGTCGCGACTCCATCGCCCCATCGGCCAACCCGTTGCTATTGTTCCACGTCAGGCTCATCATCCGCACGCCGCGTTCGTACACGGCGTCGAGATGATGCAGATCGTCCCCTAGCGCCGACCCATTCTCAATGGCGAGCACCACGGCCAGCCGTCCCGCTTGCTGCAAGCGTTCGATCTCCGCCACCGACGTCGCCCGACCCAGAGCGGCGTCGTTGGCCGCCGCCAACCGGTCAAACGCGTC
>VBAL01000034.1:0-3173 GCA_005888595.1 Candidatus Segetimicrobium genomatis | reverse complement strand
ATCGGCTTCATTGGGATCGACGAACAGGGCAAAGCACTGCCCATCGACCCCACCCTCACGCAAGCGGGGGAGATCGGAGTGCCCGGTGGACGATCGGATGGTGATGTCCCGCTTGGCCGCCTGCACCTCCAGCATGAGGTCGTTGTGCAGATCCACGACCGTCGCCTCCCGGTGCAGGGAGAGCGCGGCAGGTGAAAGCGCGGGTCCATGAGCCATGAACGCAGGGGGAGAGCGGCGGGGTCAGAACCGCGGCTCGACCGCGCACACGCACGGGGCGTCATGACATTTGGGACAGACCCGCGCGTAGCGTGAGGCGGCCTGCTCGACGTCTACGCCGCACAACGACGCAACGCTGACCGTCCAGGCCAGCACGTCCGAAATCTCCACGTGCGCGGCATCGGGATCACCGTCCCGGATCGCGCGCGCGAGCTCACCGATTTCCTCGACCAACCAGCGAAAGGTGCCATCCGTACGCCGCTGGCGGTCTCGGGCGCCATAGATGGCCTCGATACTTTGCTGAAACTCGCGGAGGTGCACGCGATGCCTCCTGACCACCGGAAACGCGGAAACACGGAAACGCGGAAACCCGATGCTCTCGCTGTCGCTGTTGAACCTAGTTTCGCAGGTTCCTCGAACGAACCCCGCGATCCCGCGTGACCGTCTTTCCGATCAGCGCGAGGTCATCTCGTCGGCGATCACAATCAGCGCAGCCGCCGGCAGGCTTCCCGCGAGCGCGTAGGTGATCCCCCGCCACTGCCAGATCAAGAGCCGGACGTAGCCGAGATCCAGCAGTCGTGCATCGGCGGCCTCAAGCTTCACCTGCATCCCCACCCGTGGGAATGCCATCTTCGTGGATGGTGTCTGGTACACCGTCAGGGCGCGCATGCCATCCGTGTACGTTGCGGCTGACGTGGCGAGCGCACCAAACCGCGAGACGGTCCCATCGCGAAAACGATAGCCGTACGAGAGGGATGCAGGCATGGCGGCACCAAACCCGGACTGCCGCCGTAGCGCCGCGGGGGAATCGACCGGATCGCCGGAGAGGAAGAGCGAGATGATTCGGGCTCCGGCCGGCAGGTGGAAGCGGAACAACGCGGGCGGGAGGTTCAACCCGAAACTGATCCTCGTAAAGAAGCTGGTGAACACGATCTCCCCCGTCGCGTCGCGTTCTTCCATGCGGAGCACCGCACCGGTGGCCTGGTCCACCCAGTATCGCCGGCCGGCGCCACCAGCCCGCGGCTCCATCGCGACCACGATCGTCTGCCGCCCGATGACCTCTTCGGCGCCGAGCACTGCCACCAGGTAGCCTCGGAGGATGTCCTGCGCTTGCGCGGGGCTCCCCGGCGGACGGAGGAATGATGGACCGCGGATCACCAGATGATACGATGGTTCGTATTGCCAGGACGACGCCCCATCGTCGACGATCAGCCGGCCGCTCACCGATTCGGGTGAAAGGAATTCCAATCGCAGCTTTCCCAGCCGCTTGTAGGATTCCAGAGCCGTCACAGTTTCGGCGCGGTCGCCTCGTACGGCGCTCAAGACCTTCGTCCCCTCATAGTCCACCAGTGCAGGCGCCATCAGCATTGCGGCCACCGCGGCGGCAGCCGATGGCCACGGGGGGCGAGCGGGCGCGCCAAGACCCGGCACCGCCAGGACAGTCACCAGCCACACGACCAGAACCCCTCCGCGGCTCATCGGTCCTCCTGGCTCTCCTCGCGCGGCGTGCCGGCCAGCGCGAGGTTGGCGTCGCCAATCAACAACCCCAGGTAGGCACGGTCAGAGAGTGGATCATCGGCGGACGCCAGTGCGTGCTCACGAACGAAGAGGTCCGCGCCGACCTCCCCCGCCCGGAGTCGTTCGATGCGGCCCCGCACCAGGGGGACGGCGACCAGCGCGACGATAAGCACGGCGGCACCGAGCGCCAGGGCCGGCCGGCGAAGCATGCGGCGAAACACCTCGCCCAGCGACTCGACCGTCGCTGTGGGAGGTGACCCGATACGAGGATGGATAGCCGCCCAGAGCTCCCGGGGGACGGACCGCTCAGGCAACCGCTGCAGGAGGGACTTTACGTGCTGCAGCCGTGATAGTTCCTCCCGGCAGGCCGTACACCCCGCCAGATGGGTTCGTACCTCGTCGGCTTCGGCGGGCGCGAGTTCGCCATCAAGGTACGCGGAGAGCTGGCGCTGTAGCCGGGCGTGTGTCACGGGATCTTCTCCAGCCGGTGCGGGGCCAGGTGGCTGAGTCTGGCCTGCAGCGTCTTCCGGGCTCGATGCAGACGCGACTTGACTGTCCCGACGGGGATGCCCAGCGTCTCAGCAATTTCCTCGTAGGCGTATCCCTCGATATCGCTCAGCACGACCACGGCGCGCAGGTCGGGGTGCAGCGCCACCAGCGCCTGCTGTACGTCCGCTTCCATCTGCTGATCCACAACGTCGGCCTCGGGACCGGCGCGGTCGTCGCCAATCTCTCGTACGATCTCGCCACCGCTGCGCGCCGTCACCGGCGCATCCAGCGACTCCATCCTGACCCGCGGGCGCCGCCGCAACATGTCAATGAACAGGTTGGTGACGATACGAGACAGCCAGCTGTCGAGGTGAGCCGACGGATCGATGGAACGCCATGCGCGGAAGACGCGCAGGAACGCCTCCTGCGCAAGGTCTTTCGCGTCGGCATCGTTGCCGGCCATACGATACGCCATGGTGTACACACGCTGGCCATAGCGGCCCACCAGCGCCTCGAACGCCGCAATTTCATCTCGATTGTAGCGGGGCGGGGTGTAGGAACGAGTCACACCAGGCTCCAGGGTCGCCTCGCCCCCGATCTGTCTGTTACGCAGGGCGGAGCGGTTGAGTTCCCCTCATTGGAGGGTGACCACAGACCGAAGCCGTTGCAGCAACCTAGGGCCGATCCCTTCGACCTGCAGCAACTCCTCTAGACGCTGGAAGGAACCGTGACGGGTGCGGTATTCAACGATCCGCCCGGCCAGCACCGGGCCGATGCCCGGCAGCGTTTCAAGTTCTGCGGCCGTGGCGGTGTTGATGTCGACGAAACGGCCGGGCGATCCACCGATGGCGCGGGGCTGTGCGGAGGGTTGAGCCGGGACGGTTACCCGGTCTCCGTCGTGCAGCAGACGCGCACGATTGAGCCCGCGGAGATCAGCCTCGGCAGTTACC
>VBAL01000222.1 GCA_005888595.1 Candidatus Segetimicrobium genomatis | reverse complement strand
CGTCGGCCCGCCCGAGCTTGAAGCCCTTGTTGATGCGCATGTCGAGGTTCTTGTTCCAGGGCATCGTCGAGCTGTTGATCGGCTCCAGCGAATTGGCCTCGAGGCCGAACCCTACCCGCGGTGCGGTCGACCCGGCCCCGGAGTTGGCGACCCGGGTGTAGGGCAGCCCGCTGAATGCCCGCAAGGTCGCGAACACGCTCACGTTGCTGAGCACCTTCCCCCACGTCGTGTTCTTCTCCCAATCGCTCGGGATGGTGAGGGAGACCGCGCCCACGATGTTGTGCTGGCGCTGGTCGTCCACCGGCAGCGGCTGCTCCGGCGGCGGCACCCGGTCGCGCCCGTGACCTGCGAGATCTGGCGGGAAGAGGTGTTCAGGTACGAGAACGGATCCGAGCCGGTGTTGCGCGCGATCTGGAAGGTGTAGGCGAGCGAGGTGTTGAACCAGTTGCCCACGCGGCGATCGAGCTTGAAGTCGAGGCCGCGGGCGTAACCGAAGTCCGCGTTGGTCAGGACGTTCACGTTGAGCGTCCGGCCCGGATTGCCGGGATCGTCGTACGGCTTGATCCGGTAGGCCAGGTCGGAGACCTTGTCCTTGTTGTAGGCGGCGATGTCGAGCACGAGGTCGGGGTTGAAGGCGTGCCGCACGCCGAACTCGAACTGAATCGACTTGCCGAAGGTGATGTCCCGGCCGAACTGGTCATTGGTGTTCGTGAAGGACAGGTCGTTGTTCGAGCCGGACAAGAAGGTGTTGAAGTCCGGGGTCTGCACCTGATGCGAGTAGGACAGCCGGAAGTCGGTCGACTCCGTGATCGGGAACGAGACCCGCAGCCGCGGCGAGATCGTGTGGTGCGTCTGGGCGCCCGTGAACACCGCGGCGAGCGACTGGGCGTAGGCCGCGTCGCTCGTGGCGGCGGCGTTTTGCCAAGCCGGGTTCGAGAAGATCCGCCCCGGGACGTTCGAGAACAGCGCCTTGGCGTTCATGTAGTCGTAGCGCGCGCCCAGCTCCAGCACCACGTCGCCCAGATCGAGGCGGTCGGCCGCCCAAGCCGCGTACGTCACGGGATGCACGACGTAGGCGTCCATGAAGATCTGGGTGATAAAGCTGCTGTTCCAGTACGCCAGCGTGGTGTGCCGGCCCTCCCCGCCGAAGTTGAACCGGTGGTAGCGGTTGGCCTGCCAGTCCACCTGCACCCGGCCGGTCAGGCGCTTTTCGCTGCTGAACGTGCCGCCGGCGTCCAGGCCGTTGGTGACCCAGCTACCCGACTGCAGCCCGTAGGGATTCATGCGGTAGGGCTGGCTGTTACGCAGGTCGGTGCGGTTGAGCAGCGGCG
This sequence comes from Candidatus Segetimicrobium genomatis, assembly GCA_005888595.1. GTDB lineage: Bacteria > Sysuimicrobiota > Sysuimicrobiia > Sysuimicrobiales > Kaftiobacteriaceae > Telluricultor. The sequence goes on along the minus strand of VBAL01000222.1, from coordinate 1,358 downwards.
TGCGCAGCCCCGTGTTGGTGCGGATGTTCCGAATGATCTGATCGGTGATGGGGAACGGGAAGCTGCCGAAGCCGGCGTAATTCATGGTCGACAGCTCGATGCCCATCTTGGGGCTGCGCGTGGACAGCTCGCTGGCCGGATCGAGCGGCCCGCGAATGCCCCGATCCAGCGCCCAGCTGAAGTTGGCGTTGATCGCCAGCTCGCGCTCGGCGCTCTTGAAGACCGAATGGCTCCAGTTGAGCACCGCCAGGCGGTCCCAGGTGTGGCCGCCGCTGAACAGCTGGGGGTCGCCGATGTTCGTGCCCGGCTGGTTGCGGAACTGGTTGCCGGACGCGATTCCCGTGAGCGAGATGTTCGAGCCGCTGCCGTACGAGTAGGAGAGCTTGCCTTGCAGCTGGACCGTCGAATTCCAGTCCATCGGGAAGCGGCGGCCCTGGCAATCGAAGCCGAAGTTCTTGGAAGCGTCGCACGTGCCGGTGAACTGGGCGAACCGCGGGATCACGACCGTCTGGCTCGTTGTCGAGGTGTTGACCACTACGCTCGTGTCCACGCCGGCCACGACGTAGCGGGGGACGTCCTCCCACCCCGTACCGCGGAACGCCGACACCTGCCCCTGGAGGACGCCGGAGGCGAAGAAGCGCAGGTTGCTGACGTTGGGGATCGGCCCGCCGATGGAGCCTTCGAAGCGGTTGAAGCCGACCGAGACCGCGTTGCCGAACGGCTCGTCAGTCGCGGCGTTGAGGGAGCCGGCGAGCTTCGCGCCACCCGAGCGGGTGGTGTAGGAGATGATGCCCGCCTGCGCGTCGCCGAACTCGATGCTGATCGCGCCGGTCGTCACCGACGCCTCTTCGACCGCGTTGGTGCCGACGGTGATCGCCTGAGAGGCGGTGTTCAAGTCGGCGATACGCCCGTTCACGCTACGCACGGGCGCGCCGTCGATGTACACATTCGCCTCGCCGGGACGGCCGCCGCGAATGATCAAGCCGGCGCCCGCGCCGGACTCGACCACGCCGGGGGTCAGCGAGATCACGTTGCGCACGTCATCAACCGGGAGATTGTGGACGCCGGTGATGATGACTTTGGAGCTCACTTCATCGCGTGGCACGATCGGGTTCGCCGCGGCGGTCACGTTGATGGTGCCCACCTGCACGGCCGAGGCCGTCATCTTGATGCGGAACTCGACTGTCTGCCCGCCGAACACGCGCGCGTTGGTCACCTCGGTCGGCTGGTAGCCGATGAACTGCGCGCGCAACGTGTACGTGCCGACCGGCACGTTGTTGATGAAGTAGTAGCCCTTGTCGTTGGTGACCGCGCCGAACGAGGTCCCGGCGATGAAGACCTGCGCGTTGGCAATGGGA
>VBAL01000221.1 GCA_005888595.1 Candidatus Segetimicrobium genomatis | reverse complement strand
GGACAGCGTCGTCTACCATCCCGCGAACTACGGCGGCGATCCGGAGGCGCTCGCCGCCGCACGGGCGCGCTATCCCCGACCCGTTGACATCCAGACCATGCCCGGGATGATCGTGCTGGCGCGTTCCGTCGTCCAGATTCCCGACAGCGAAGAGGTTGGCCTCCCCGATCACGTCCGGCAGGTCGGGCGCATTCTCGGTTTCCGGAGTGTGGTCGGCGTGCCGATGCTGCGCGAGAGTGAAGCGGTCGGCGCCCTCCTAGTGACGCGACGCGAGCCTGGGCGGTTCTCGGACGCGGAAGTCGAATTGCTAAAGACGTTCAGCGACCAGGCCGTGATCGCGATCGAGAACGTGCGGCTGTTCAAGGAGCTGCAGGAGAAAAATCAAGCGCTCACGACGGCCCATGCCCAGGTAAGCGAGACGCTGGAGCAACAGACGGCGACGAGCGAGATTCTGCGCGTGATCAGTCAATCGCCGACCGACATCCAACCGGTGTTCGACACCATCATCGAGCGGGCGGTCCGTCTCTGCGATGCCCGCCTCGGCGCCCTGCTCCGCTTTGACGGCCAGATGATCCATCTCGCGGCTCACGCCCAGCAGCTGGACGCCGAGTCGCTCCAGGCACTGCAGACGATGTACCCGATGAGCGTTGCTGTCGGGAACGCCCGTGCATGTGCGCGACATGCGCGAAGATCCTGAACTCGCGCAGGCACCGACCGCCCAGGTCGGTCACCGCACCGTGCTGTCTGTGCCAATGATGCGCGAGGGCACACCGATCGGCGCTATCACTGTGGCACGGGCGCGTGTCGTGCCGTTCTCGGATCGGCAGGTCGAGCTGCTGCAGACCTTTGCTGATCAGGCCGTGATCGCGATCGAGAACGTCCGCTTGTTCACCGAACTCCAGACGAGCAACCGCGAGCTGACCACGGCGCTGGACACGCAAACTGCGACCAGCGACATCCTGCGCGTCATCAGCCTCTCACAGACGGATGTCCAGCCCGTGTTCGACGCGATCGTGACGAGCGCCGTGAAGCTGCTGCGAGGGTTCGTGGCCGCGATGTCTCGGATCGCGGGTGACCGGCTAGAGCTCGCCGCGTTCACCAACTCCGATTCCGCCGGCGACGCCGCCGTGAGGTCAGCCTTCCCACAGCTGCTTGACTCTGACTGGCCGCACTCTCGCGTTGTTCGCGATCGCGTCGCGCTCAATGTTACTGACGCGCGGAGCGATCCCCAGTTGCCCGAAGCTATCCGCAACGTCGCCCAAAGCCTCGTGGTGTTACCGATACTCCGTCACGACGACGCTGTCGGAGCGATCTCGGTGACCCGTCGCGAACTCGGTGGCTTCACGGACGATGAGATCGCCCTGCTCAAAACCTTCGCCGACCAGGCGGTCATCGCCATCGAGAACGTGCGGCTCTTTACGGAATTGCAGGAGAAGAACCGGGCGCTCACGCAGACCCATGCTCAGGTGACCGAGGCTCTGGACCAGCAGACGGCGACGGCGGAGATCCTCGGCGTGATTTCGAGCTCGCCGACTGACATTCAGCCAGTGTTCGCAGCCCTGGCGACGAGCGCGGCCCGTCTGTGCGACGCGTTCGACGCCGCGATCCATCGAATGGATGGTGATGTGCTCCGCCTAGTCGCACACGAAGGACCAATTGAGCCCGATGCCCTCCTCCCGGTCGAGCACGGAACGCTCGCCGGACAGGTGGTTCGCGAGCGGCGGGCGATACAAGTTGCCGACATGCAGGCGGAAACTCACTCCTACCCCCTGAGTAGCGAGTTCGCACGGAACCGTGGGTTCCGGACGATTCTCGGCGTCCCCCTGCTCCGCGGGGCCGAGGTCCTCGGGATCATCACGATCCGGCGCACCGAGGTTCGGCAGTTCACCGACAAGCAGGCCGAGCTCCTAAAGACGTTCGCCGACCAGGCGGTGATAGCTATCGAGAACGCCCGTCTGTTCAACGAGCTGCAGGCGCGCAACCGTGATCTGACGACGGCGCTCGACCGCCAGACGACGACCGCGGACGTGCTGCGCATCATCGCCCAGTCGCCCACCGAGCTGCAGCCGGTGCTCGACGCCATCGCGGCGAGCGCGGTGCGGCTCTGCACGGCCAGCGATGTCGTGATCGAGCGGCTGGAGGGTGACCGCTTCTACAACGCCGCCCACGCGGGCTCCCAGATGAAGGGCCTGGTGGGCCTGCCCCTGCCGCTCACCCGCCGCTTCCCGGGCGGCCGCGCGGTGCTGGACCGAAGGCGGATCGTCCTGGACGACATCCAGCTCGTCGCCGAGACCGAGTACCCCGATACGCTCGAGCTGCTCAAGATCAACACCGTGCACAGCTGCGCGGAGATTCCCCTGCTGAGCGAGGGCAAGCCACTGGGCAACCTCGCCGTGCTGCGCGCCGAAGTGCGCCCCTTCACGGATGCGGAGATCGCGCTCCTCGAGACGTTCGCCGACCAGGCCGTGATCGCGATCGAGAACGTGCGGCTCTTCAAGGAACTCGAAGCCCGGACCCAGGATCTGACGCGCTCGGTGGGCGAACTTCGGGCGCTCAGCGAGGTCGGTCAGGCGATCAGCTCGACCCTGGATCTCCAGACCGTCCTGAGAACGATCGTGGCACGAGCCACGCAGCTGTCTGGCACCGACGCGGGCGTGATCTATGAATACGACGAGCACCGTGAGATCTTCGTGCCACGTGCCACCGAGCATCTCGAGGCCGAGATCGTGGAGACGATGCTGGCCACGCCGGTCCGAAGGGGAGAAGGAGCAACCGGACAACTGGCACAGGTCCAGGGGCCCATCCAGGTGGTTGACATCCTGGCGGCGCCCGCCGAGAGCCGGGTGCGTGACGCCCTCGTGCGCGCCGGGTACCGGGCCCTGCTCGCGGTGCCGCTCGTTCGTGAGGATCACCTGCTCGGCGGTCTCACGGTGATCCGCAAGGCCACGGGCGCGTTTGCCCCGGACGTCCTGGAGCTCTTACAGACGTTCGCCACCCAGTCCGCCCTGGCAATCCAGAATGCCCGGCTCTTCCGGGAGCTCGAGGAGAAGGGACGCGAGCTGGAGGCGGCTAGCCAGCACAAGTCCGAATTCCTGGCCAACATGTCGCACGAGCTGCGGACGCCGCTCAACGCGATCATCGGGTTCTCCGAGGTGTTGTCGGACCGCATGTTCGGCGAGCTGAACGAGAAGCAAGAGGAGTACCTGAAGGACATCTACGCCTCTGGAACTCATCTGCTGTCCTTGATCAACGACATTCTGGACCTCTCGAAGATCGAAGCCGGGCGGATGGAATTGGAACTGACGGACTTCGACCTCCCCACGGCGCTCGACAGCGCGTTGACCCTCGTCCGCGAGCGTGCTGGGCGGCGGGGAATCAGGCTGGAGTCGACCATCGATGAGCGGCTCGGCGAAGTTCGGGCGGACGAGCGGAAGATTCGGCAGGTCGTCCTGAACTTGTTGTCGAATGCGATCAAGTTCACGCCGGAGGGCGGCCGTATTGAGGTCGCGGCAGTGCCGAAGGACGGATCCGTGGAGGTCTCGGTCAGCGACACCGGGGTCGGCATCGCTCCGGAGGATCAGGAGGCGGTCTTCGAGGAGTTTCGCCAAGTCGNGACCCTGTGCCGGAAGTTCATCGAGCTGCACGGCGGCAAGATTTGGGTAAAGAGTGAGGTGGGTGTCAGTTCGACTTTTACCTTCACGCTGCCGGAGCACCGTGGCGAATGAGCTGATTCCCACAGCCGAAGACTGCCCGTTGGAGGTGATCGGGATCGCTTGTATGAAGGGGATCTTCAGGACGAGCCGCTACCGTCTGCCTCCCATCGACTCAGAACAATGACTACGAAAGGAGAAATCATGGCGACACCGATTCGCACGTGCAAGATCAGCCATGTCCTGCTCCATGTTTCGGACATCGAGCGGTCCGTCAAGTTCTACACCGACATCCTGGGGTTCAAGGAGTCCGACCGTAACCAGCTCGGCATGGTCTTCCTCCGCAATGGTACGGATCACCATACCTTCGGGCTCGTTCCGGGTCCCGCCCACGCCACCCTCGCCCCCAAGGACAAGTACCTGACGTTCCACCATATGGCGCTCGAGGTGAACAGCATCGACGATCTGTTCAAGGCGCGAGACTTCCTCACTCAACACGGGATCGAGTTCGTGTTCGAGGGCCGCCGCGGGGCTGGGTGCAACGTGAGCCTCGAGTTTCGCGATCCCGACGGTTACATGATCGAACTCACCTGCGAGATGGAGCAAATCGGCTGGAATGAGTCAGCTCGTCCTCCCAGCATGCATCGGCCAGCCAAGACCCTCGAAGAGGCGGTCGCCAACCAGGTCTAGGCTGCCTAGCCCGGAAAATTCACGAGCGATGAAAGAGAAGAGCCACCGAGCCCCGCGCAGGTGCTATAGAAGCGGTGTCTGGACGCTTCACGGCACTCAAACGTGGAGGCTCGATGGCCACAGCCTGTATAGCGCACCGCGCCTTCCGGGTCCACGGGATTTCGA
>VBAL01000220.1:2041-2330 GCA_005888595.1 Candidatus Segetimicrobium genomatis | reverse complement strand
TCCGGCTCTCTCCTCGGGCTCCAAAGCCCTCCTATCCCTGCAACAAGCCATCCCGAGGCCGCAAATAGGCTTTTGGGCCGCCCGCGGCGTCGGTCACAATGGTCATCCGACGCGAGGACGCTCCGCGAACGCATGCAAGGGGGTGGGTCCGGGCAAAAGTGACATCGGAGAATATTGGCCCGAAAGGCATATCCACCCCCACCCGCTCGCCGTGCTTGTGAAGGTCGCACTTGTTGGGCTCGGCGGGGTGGGGCGCGTCCTCGCGCACGAGCTCTCGACCAACCCGCGG
>VBAL01000220.1:0-1967 GCA_005888595.1 Candidatus Segetimicrobium genomatis | reverse complement strand
GAATCGAGGTGGCCGTCAGCGAGTTGGACGCAGCCCACGGCGCGGACCTCGTCCGCGCGCTTCGAGGCTGCGACGTCGTCGCGAACACGAGCGTTTCGGATCTCAACGTCGGGATCATGCGCGCGGCGCTTCGGGTCGGGGCCGACTACCTGGACGTGGCCGCGACGGGCCCCCGGAAGACGGGAGGCCTGCCCGGCATCCTGGAGCAACTCACCCTCCACGACTCGTTCGAGAAGGCGGACGTGCGGGCGCTCCTCTCGATGGGGCTGGATCCCGGAATGTCGAACGTCATGGCCCGCGAAGCCTCCGACCGCCTCGAGACCATCGACAAGATTCGCATCCGGTCCGGCGGCACCGTCCGGGTTCGCCAGCGGCACCCATCACCCAAGTTCGTCCCTCTGTATTCCCGCGAGGCATTCTTCTCCGACGTCCGGATCCGGCCGACCGTGTGGCAAGGCGGACGTCTCGAGGAGCGGGACCTCTTGAGCGAAGAAGAGGACTATGCGTTCCCGGACCCGGTCGGGACCCAGAAGACGTTCCTCATGGCCCATGAAGAGGTGAAGACGTTGCCGCTCTACCTCGGGAAGCCCGTGGGTCAGGTCGACTTCAAGTACGCAATCAACCCGGACCTCGCGCAGGCGCTCAAAGCGCTCGAGAACCTCGGATTGTTCTCGCGAGACCGGACGATCCCGGTCGATCACGGGCGGATCCCGTTCCGGGCGGCGTTCGAATCCGCCTTCCCAGAGCCCTCTTCCGTCGCCCAAAACCTGGTCGGGACGAAATGCCTCAGTGTCGACGTCGAGGGCACATCGCACGGCGTGCGAAAGCACCTTCACGAAAATATCGCGCTATCCCACGAGGAAGCGGCTCGACGCCTCGGGACCACGGCGGTGTACTATCTGACCGGCGTCGCGGCATCGATCGGGATCGCCCTCATGGACCGCGGTGCGCTCCCGTCCGCCGGCACGTATCCTGCCGAGTCGCTCGGACCCGCGTCCGTGTTCGCGGAGTGGAACGCCCGAGGTCTGACGATCCAGAGGATTGAACGTTCGGCTTCCAACTGATCCGTCCCAAAGAATCGGCCCAATCGGGAGAGGCACGGATCCCGTGACCGCGGTGCGACGGCGCCGGAGTTGAGACACATGAAGGTCGGGATCGTCGGAGTCGGCGGAGTCGGTAGGACGTTGGCGCAACTCCTCCGAGCGGAGGCGGCGATCGACGCTCTCCTTCTGATCGACAAGGAAGAGAACCGGGTCCGATTCTTCACGAAGATGATGGGGCGGGTGAAGGTCGATGCCTCGCCCTTTGATTTGAAAGCCCCCTTGGGCCTCCCGCGCGTCCTGAAGGGTTGCGCCGTTGTCGTGAACACGGCGCCGCCGACGTTTAACCTCGCGGTCATGGACGCCTGTCTCCAGGCCGATGCGCACTACATCGACGTCGCGGCTTCCGGACCTCGAGAGCCGTCAGCGCTCCCGGGCATTCTCGAGCAGTTGCAACGGCACGACGGCTTTCGTGCCAAGGGTCTGCGGGCCCTTCTCTCGATGGGCCTCGACCCCGGGATGTCCAACGTCTTGGCGCGGGAGGCCGCCGACACACTCGATTCCGTCGAGGCGATCCGCATCCGGTCGGGTGGTACCGCGCAGATTCCCGGCTACGTCTCGGACATCTTCCCGTTATACTCACGAGAGACATTTCTCTCGGACATGCTCTCGCCCCCCTCCGCGTGGTCCGATGGAGCCCTTCGAGAGCGGGAGCCTCTGAGCGACTCGGAAGACTTCGAGTTCCCGCCTCCCGTCGGCGTCCAACGCACCTTCCTCGTCAGTCACGAGGAGGTGAAGACCCTTCCCCGATACCTCGGCAAGCCGGTGCGGCGGATCGATTTCAAACAAGCGTTCCATCCCGAATTGATTCAGGCGGTGTTGTCTTTGAAAACGCTGGGACTCCTGGCCGAAGACCGGAAGATCTCG
>VBAL01000219.1:3575-4971 GCA_005888595.1 Candidatus Segetimicrobium genomatis | reverse complement strand
TGCAGCAGTGTGTGGATCTCGCGGGTGCCCTCGTAAATGACGGCACCCTTGGCGTTGCGAAAGAAGCGCTCAACGGGATACTCATCGGAGTAACCGTAGGCGCCGTGGACCTCCACCGCGTCGCCCGCGGCTTGCTCCGACGCCACCGTGGCGTGCCACTTCGCGAGCGAAGTCTCGCGGGTGTTGCGCATCCCCTGGTTCTTCATCCATCCCGCGCGCAGATACAGCAGGCGGCTGACCTCGTAGTCCCGGGCCATGCGCGCGATCATCTCCTTGATGAGCTGGTGCTCGCCGATGGGCCGGCCAAAGGCCCGGCGCTCCCGCGCGTAACGTGTGCTGCTGTCAAGGCAGGCCCGGATGAGACCGGTCGCCCCCGCCGCTACGGTATAACGACCCTGATCCAACGCAAACATCGCAATGTGGAACCCCTCACCCTCCTGACCGAGGCGGTGGTCTTCGGGCACCCGCACCTCGTCCATCACGATCGATCCGGTATTGCCGGCACGGATGCCCAGCTTGCCGTGAATCGTCGAGGTGGTGATTCCCTTCATCTCGCGGGTGACGAGGAACGCCGACAGGCCGCCGTGATCCCGCTGCTTCTGTTTGGCCGCGTCGGTCCATGCGAATACCAGAAAATGATCGGCGATGTCGGCCAGCGACATCCAGGTCTTTTCCCCATTGAGAACATAGTGCCGGCCGTCTCGCACCGCGGTGGCCTGGATGCCGACGGCGTCGCTGCCGGCCGCCGGCTCAGTCAGCCCGTAGGCCGCAATCTTTTCGCCCCGGGCCTGCGGGAGGAGGAACCGGCGACGCTGCTCTTCAGTCCCCCACGAGAGTACGCTGAGGCTATTCAGACCCAGGTGCACCGAGATGATGACGCGCAGCGAGGTGTCGACGTACTCCAGCTCTTCACAGGCCAGCCCCAGGCTGATGTAATCCATCCCCGCGCCGCCGTACCGCTCCGGGACACACAGCCCCAAGATGCCCAGCTTACCCATCTTGCCGAGGATGGACCGGTCAAATTGCTGGGCCCGGTCCAACTCGCGGATGCGCGGCGCGACCTCGGCCTGAGCGAACTCGCTCACCAGCCGCTGGGCCGCGCCCTGGTGATCGGCCAGTTCAAACTCCATGGACTACACCTCTGCAAGCAGTCTGCAGACTCGGTCAGGAACCGCTGTCTGCCGACTAGATTTGCGACAGCGTCTTTTGCCCGAGCATGGCATAGAACTTGGCAGCCGTCATCAGCTGGTCCAGGTCGACCGACTCATCGGCCGCATGCGCGACCTCGGGGTCGCCAGGACCGAACAGGATGGTCGGCACACCCCGCTCCGCGAAGAAGCGGCCATCGCTGGCCTGCTGGTATCCGACCGGCTCAGGCTGGAGTTCCAACGCGCGG
>VBAL01000219.1:640-3541 GCA_005888595.1 Candidatus Segetimicrobium genomatis | reverse complement strand
CGGCGCGCACCAAAGGCGCATCCAGTGGCGTCTCGATCGGTGGACCACACTGGATCACTTCGACATCCGCCTGGAGCTGCGGATCCTGCGCGCGCAGGTCGGCCACGACGCGGTCGATCTCCGCCACCGCCTCCTGGACATTCTCATTTGGCAGCGTGCGGCGATCGATGGTCGCCTCACACCAGTCGGGGACGATGTTGGTGGCCACGCCGCCGCGGATCGTGCCGATGTTGATCGAGGGTGGTGGGACCAGGGGATGCGAGAGCAACCGCAGTCGCGCACCGATGCGATCCTCGACGGCCTGCAGGACCCGAAGCATGGAGCCGATGGCGTTGGCGCCTTCCCACGGCGTGCTGCTGTGCGCCGCCCGGCCGTGGGTGATGATGCGCATCCACACGATGCCCTTCTCGGCCACTGCCAGGCGGTTGTGGGTGATCTCGCCGACGACGACGTGATCGGGATGCACCAGTCCCCGGTCGACCAGATACTCGGTACCGTTGATGCCCCCGACTTCTTCGTCACTCACGGCCGTGAACACTGCAGCGGCAGCACCTCTACCAGTGCCCCGATCGCTGCCAGCATCGCCACCAGGGAGGCTTTCGCGTCGGCGGCACCCCGGCCATACATCCGGACGCCCACGATCTCCGCGGCAAACGGGTCGTGCCGCCACGCGCGGCGATTCCCGGCCGGAGCGGTGTCCATGTGCGACGTGAAGAGTAACTCCGGACGTCCCCGGCCGATGCGAGCGATGATGTTGGGCTTGCGCGGCTCATCGGCCAGGACCTGGAAATCGACCGCGGACTCACGCAGCCGCGCCGTGATCAGGTCCGCGACCGCTCGCGTATCTCCTGGCGGATTGGGGCTGGGGGTGCGGACCAGGTTGGCCAGCAGTCCCACAAGGGCGGCACGCTGGCGTTCGATGTAGGATCCAACTGTATCCATAGAAAAAGGAAGAGGGAAAAGGGAAGAAGGAAAAAGGAATTGCTTCTGCCCAATCCCCGTTCTTCCGTTTCCCTTCTTCCCTCTTCCTGCTTCCTTCTTCCTTCTTCCCTGCAGTGAGCCGTCAGCGCACCGGGTCTGCCACGGCCTGGCGCGCCAGGCGCACCGCGGTGGTCAGTTGACGATCCTGCCCAGCTTCCAGGTCCTCAACCGTCAGCGCCGTCGTCACATCAGGCTCGATGCCGGCGCCTTCCAGCCGCACGCCGCGACCGGTGGCCAGCCGGAACGTGGTCACGCTGAGCGCCGATCCATCTGATAGATCAATCATCACGCTGGCCTCTACCGCCCCTGAGGTCTTCGCGCCGACGAGAACACCGCGATGGTTCTCCTTGATCGCCGCGGCCAGCAACTCTGCGGCCGACGCGCTTCCCTCGTCCACCATCAAGACCACCGGAATCGACGGCTGCAGCAGGGGTGTTCGCGTAGTCCGCACCACCTGCACCTCCCCGCCCTGCAACATCTCAGTGTAGACGGGCACACCGGACGGCAGCAGGGCGTTGAGCACGTTGTCGAGTTCGTGCAGGTAGCCGCCGCTGTTACCGCGGAGGTCCAGCACCAGCACCCGCATTCCCCCGGCCAGCAACCGTGTCATCGCGTTGCGCACGTCGCGGCCGGTACCGTCAACAAACTGGTACAGCCGGATGTAGCCCACGCCGCCGTCCAGCAGCTCGCTCTTGAAAATGGAGGGAACGACGATTGGAGCCCGGGTCATCGTGACCACCAGTGGATCCGTCACGCCCGGCCGCTGGAAGGTGACCGTCACGGGCGTCCCCGCCGGACCGCGGATCATCCCCGCGACCTGATCGACGGCCAGCCCACCGGTGGAAACGTCGTTGACCTTCATGATGCGGTCGAACTCATGGACGCCCACGGCCTCGGCAGGCCCGCCTGGAATCACGGTCCAGACGTAGAATCGCTCATCTTTCGGCAACAGCACGATGCCCACGCCGGTAAAGCCTGCCTGGCCGCGTTGTCGCTGCCGCCGCTCGGCGTTCTGTTCGGGGGTGAGGAAGCCGGTGTGTGAATCGTGAAACGAGTCGGTCATGCTGCGGATGGCAGCATAGGCCATTTGGGTCTTGGTGAGTTGACCCGATGCGGCCGCCGTCGCGGTGATGAAGCGCTCACCAAACTGGCGGCGTGCGTCCGTCTCCGTCGCAGACGATGGAATCTCAGGCATGTCTACGGCGATACCGGCCGCGGACAGTTGCTCCCGAAGGCCGGCGACCGCTGCGTTGAGAACTTTCGCAGCGCTGACGGGATCGACGTAGTGGGTCTGCAGGACCTGCAGGGCTTCGAGGACCAACGATTGATCCGCGGCCTGCGCGGACCCCGCGAACGGAACGGCGGCCAGAACCGCCAGCAGGACGACGGTCAGGATCACGTGCCGGGACGGTCGAAGGAAAGATCGCATGTCACGCTCCCCGAGAGTTCAGATGGCCGGCCGGAAAGGAAACAGCCGGAGAATCCAGGTGTTGAACCGGAAGATCAAGTCAAACATTAACGCCGCCCCCATGGCAACGAGGAACGCCCCACTGGCCGCTTCGATGAGGCGGCCGTGCCGGCGCACCCATCCCAGGGCATCGATGGCGCCGGTGAGGAGCGCGGCGGTGATCACAAACGGAAGACCCAGTCCCAGCGAGTACCCCAGCAGCAGGATAGCGCCGTCCGCGGCGCGCGTCGAGGTCGCAGCCAGCGTCAGGATGGCCGCCAGCACTGGGCCGATGCAGGGCGTCCATGCAAACCCGAACGCCATGCCTACCGGAAGTATGCCCAGTAACCCGCCTCGCCTCGATACCTGAAAGCGCCGTTCGCGAGTCAGCGCCGGGATCCGCACCATCCCCCACACCGACAGCCCCAGTATGATAACGATGGCGCCACCCACCCGGCCCAGCCACATTCGGT
>VBAL01000219.1:0-495 GCA_005888595.1 Candidatus Segetimicrobium genomatis | reverse complement strand
AACGATAGGTAGCCCGGTATCAATGGGACGATGCACGGAGACAAAAACCCCAGCACCCCAGCGGTAAAGGCCAGCAGCAGATTCACTTCAGGCATCAGCCAACCCGTCCTCTGTTCCTATTCCCGCACGCCGTCCGCTTTGCTCCTTCTTGTCAACCTGATGGGCGAGCAGCTGTTCTAGTAGGTGAGGAGCCCTGCGGCGCCCTCATCTCCATTCGAACTCTAGTTGCACGGCCCGCGGCAAAGTGTTCCGCCGCGCTGCCCTCACGCACAGCGATCTCGAGCAGCCCGTCGCTTCCTGGCACGACGGCGATATCCCCACGCGCCACGTCCCCATAGGTGCGTGCCGCGGCGGCGCGGGCGCGCCGGCGTCCAACCGTGAGACGGATTACCGTACCATCGCGGCCCAGCTCGCCGGCAGGAATGTTCGTGATAAGATTCCCGAACGTGTCCACATGGAGGACCTCACCACGGAGTGCATTGCCGGCCCGTCGCC
>VBAL01000218.1 GCA_005888595.1 Candidatus Segetimicrobium genomatis | reverse complement strand
CACCCCACCGGGGGTCGTGAAGGTATTGTCGGCGATGTGACCGTAGACGACCAATCTGGGCGATTCGTACGTTCTCTTCATCCGACACCCCCTGGCGGTTAGAGTGACCCTGGGCCGTGCACGTACCCCCCGTCAGGCAGGCCCGCACAGCTGCGCCTACTCTTCCGGCAACTTCTCTGCCATTGGGGCTGGTGCTTGCCGGAACGTGCCGGAGGCGGTGAAAGCGTTGCCGCTGTGCAACACCTTGACGCAAAGGTCTGCAGCACGGGCACTTCTAGCCAGGGTCACGGTCGAATTGCTTCGCAATCCGCTCCACGGTCGCATCGAGGCTCGTCAGGCGAAGCGGGCGGTACAGGTTCCAAGTCGGGAGCGCACCGACCAACCGCGTCAGTTCGCGGAACGATCGAGCTCGGGCCTCATCGGTCCGGAGGTGGAAGCTGAGCGACCAGAGATCCGCAAGCGCCACCGATGCGGCAGCGCGCTCGAACCGCAGGTCCTCCGTCGATTCACGCAGGAATACTATGGCCCTGATCGGGACGGGGGCGCTGCTGCCCTTGCGATCGTCGTCGAGCGCCAGGTACACGCGGTCGGGGCGAGCCAGGACGACGTGCGTACCCAGGGAAGGGCCTCCGCCGTACACGTCGGGCCTGATGCGCAACAGCGCGGGACCGGGGAGTAAGTCTGGCGTCGGACCCGCGCGGCAACACGCGAGGTCCTCGCTCAGCACGCGATAGCCGTGCTGGTGAAAGGCGAGGGCCAGGGTGGTCTTGCCGTACTGCCGCGGTGCGGCGAGAACGACCGCTCCGACGCCCAACTCCACGGCCGCGGCGTGCAACGGCAGGTCCCCACGATGCATGAAGCACAGCGTAGCCGGAATCCCCCAGAGGCGTTGCTCGCGCACGATCTCCTCGACGCCGTCAGGGATCTCAATGCGCCCGCGTTCCGGATCGATATGATACATGCCGGCGTCCGTGGCCCAGAACTCGAACCCGCGATCCACCTGGTACAACGTTCCCCGTGCCTCCTGGCCAGCCCCCGCCAGCGTCCAGTCCGCGACTGGCGCGACCTGCGGCCGCTGCCGCGGCTCTGGGGCCGTGACGACCTCGAGCGTCTCCACGCCCCCACCCGACCGGAGGAACCGGAGCGATTGCTGGCAGCGAACCTGGAAGCCGAACGCCGACGGCGCCGCTCGGGCTACGGGGGGGGCAGAGAAGCCGCTCACCATGCGTTGAGGAACGCGTGGATCCGGGCCAGATCCTTGGCCCAGTGCCAGTCGAACCTATTGAAGTTTCCCTGCTCGATCCGTTGCGCCAGGCGCCCGTAGTCCACCCCGGGTATGCGATGGCGCGGCTCCGCGAGCCAGCGCTTCAGTGTGGGATAGTCCACCTGGGCCATGACATGGTCATCGAAGTAGGTCTTGTCACGGCGATCCAGGATTGGGTCGGGGAGCCTGCCTCGCAGCAGCCCGCGGGCCAGGGTCTTGTAACGCAGGTCCGGACACTTGAGCTCGGCGGGGAGACTGAGGAAGAACTCCCAGAGATCGATGTCGGCGAATGGTCGCCGGACGGTGACACCTTCTTGTGCGGCACAGACCTCGTCCGCTTCGATGGTGATCGTCGATCCCTCGGTGCCAACGAGTTGAGCTTGCGTCCAGCGGCGGCGGCTGGGTTGCAGCAGGTCGGTGCGATAGGGGATCTCGTTGATCTTGCGGGCGTCGAGCCAGTCGGGGATCCGCTGAGGGGAGTCCAGGCGCCGCCAGTGGAGATACCAGTTCGCCAACCGGCCGGGGATGAAGGTGTCCAGCAGGTGCCGTGCGAGCCTCCGCCACGAAACGCCGCGTCGGCGCTCCGCGAGCAGCAGTCCGCCGAGCGCCCACCACCGTGCATGTGTCACGAGGTAGGACACCAAGTGGTCTGGGCTGCCGAATGCGAACTCGGCAAAGTCTCCCGTTAAGAGGTTCGTGTAGCCAAGCTGGCGAGCCAGCGCGTGGTTTTCGGCGAGCTCCGGCACCGAGACGATCGGCACGGGGCTGCCGAACAGGCGACACCATTTCTCCACGTCGTCGAGCCCGCGCGAGCGCGGGCGATAGGTGTGGAGCTCGATGCCGCAGTGTTGGGTGACCAGTTCGATGTAACGGCGCTCGTCGACGGCCGGCAGGTCCGGAAAGACGGCGGACAGGGCGCCGATCGCCCGACCGGTGCGCCGACGGTGCTCGGGGGCAGCGAATGCCGCGACGGCAGGGGAGTCGACCCCGCCGCTCAACAAGATGGCATCCCGGCCTGTGAGGCTGCGCGCCACCGCTTGCCCCAGCAGCTC
>VBAL01000217.1 GCA_005888595.1 Candidatus Segetimicrobium genomatis | reverse complement strand
AAGGGGTCCGTGCCGGTGGCGAAGGCGTTGGGATCGGGGTCGGGGACGATCCAGATCCGCGGCCGCGGCACCCCAGCGGCGATGGCCATCTCCTCGACCACGTTCACGAGCTGCTGCTGCTTGTCGTCCGCGGGGGTGATCACCTCCCACGCGCCGGTGGACCACAGGACCTTCTCCGGCCCGGTCTTGTAGGCGTACCAGGCGAGGCCCGCCGCGAGCGCCGTCAGCAGGAGGCCGAACCAGGGGAAGACGTGATGGTAGGCCTGAGGGGGGGAGTCAGCGGTGGAGAGATAGGCGACGTAGTCGCCGCCGAACCCCAGCCAGGCGAAGAACAGGATGAAGCCGATCACCAGCCAGGTGGTGCGCCGGCGATTGGCTTCCTGCTGCTGAAACAGGCTGAGGGTGCTGTCGTCGCTCACGCCTTGGGCTTCATCGACAGGTCGACCTGGGGCACCGCCCGTTCGGCCTGGTCCTCGGTCTCCCACAACTCCGCAGTCTGGGCCTTGGCCAGGCCCGCGACCAAGGTGGTCGGGAACTGCTGCTGTTTGGTGTTGTACTGCGTCGCCGTGTCGTTGTAGAGCTGGCGGGCGAATGCGATGCGGTTCTCCGTAGAGGTGAGCTCCTCCTGCAGCTGTCCGATGTTGCCCGTGGCCTTGAGCTGCGGGTACTGCTCCACCACCACCATCAGCCGCGAGAGGGCGCCGGACAGGGCATTCTCAGCCTGGCTGATCTGCTTCATGCCCTCCGGGCCCGCCGCGCCGGCACTGATCTTCACGGCCTGGTTCCGTGCCTGGATCACGGCCTCGAGCGTGGACTTCTCGAAGTCCATCGCCCCTTTGACCGCGTTGACGAGGTTCGGGATCAGGTCGTGCCGCCGTTTGAGCTGGACGTCGATCTGCTTGAAGGCGTTCAGCGTCTGGTTCTTGAGGGAGATCAGCCCGTTGTAGGCGCCGATCATCCAGATCACGATGACGGCGACGAGAATCAGCAGGATCAC
This sequence comes from Candidatus Segetimicrobium genomatis, assembly GCA_005888595.1. Classification (GTDB taxonomy): domain Bacteria; phylum Sysuimicrobiota; class Sysuimicrobiia; order Sysuimicrobiales; family Kaftiobacteriaceae; genus Telluricultor. The sequence continues at coordinate 1,340 of VBAL01000217.1, read as the reverse complement.
AGAGCCCATCGGTGCTCCAGGTTGAAGAAAGGCGGATGAACTTACGACGGCACGTGCGGCAGGAGTTTCGCGAGCGCCTGCCGCACGACCTCGGCCACCCCCGCTTCCTCGGGCCCGACGCGGGCGAGCGGATGGTTGGCGTCGACGTGCAGCTCCACGCCGTGCGCCACCGGAATGCGTCGCCACGTGGTCGGTCCGCTGTTGTCCTTGGCGGCGTCGCGGGCCAGCCAAGCGGTGAGAGCGCGGCCAGAGCGCCCGCGCGGCATCCCGTGGGCGCCGCGCAGCGGCAGTCGGTCGGGCAGGGGGAGCGAGGCGCCCAGGGTCTGCGCGGCGCGCCGCTCCAGCACATCGCCCGTCTGCTCCTGCATGTCCTTCGTGATCGCGGACAGCGTCGCGCCTTCCATCTGCCGCAGCTTGATCCACAAGAGCTGGAGGAAGTGCCGGTAGGAATAGGTCGCGGCTGTGCCGCGGCCCTCCGGCGGGCTCACCAGCCCCTTGGTCACGTAGAAACGGATCGTTCGCTCGCTTGGCTGGGCCCGCGCGGCGGCGTTGATCGGCGTCACGGCCGACGCGTCGAGCACGGCGCCGACGAGGACGGCGAGGTCGCGCAGGTTCCACGGCGCGAGGCTGCGGTATTCACGCAGGACGTGCAACGGCTCGTGCTGGGGCGCGCCGGTCATGACTTAGCCGTTCCCCGCCTGTTCCCCCCGCCAGCGGAGCACCGACGCGATCCAGGCCGTGATCTGCCGCAGGTCGAAGGGCTTGCGGATCAACGGACAGGGATTGCGCGCGAGCCAGGCCGACACTTCCTCGGCCTCCGCGTCCCCGGTGACGATCGCAATCCGGCCGGTTAGTGCGGGCCAGCGGGCCAGGACGGCGAGATAGAGTGAGAGGCCCGACATCGTCGGCAGGTGGATGTCGAGCAGGATGGCGTCGGGCTGTTCGGTGCCAAGTAGCTCGTAGGCCGCCTCGGCGGAGGCGGCGCTCAGCACGCGGAATCCTTCGCGCGTGAGCGCGCGCTCCAGCACGCGCCGCAGCGGCGCCTCGTCGTCCACGACGAGCACGGTGGCGGCGGGATGCGCCGTCCCCGCCCCTCCCCCCCCCGCCCCCCCCGCCCCCCCCGCGCCGCCCCCGCTCACGAGGCGACCCCCAGGGATTCGCTAGGCCGCAGGAACCGCCGCACCACGACCTCGAGCGCTTCCACCGGCGCCAGCGACAAGCGCATCTCCCCTGCGGTGAGGCCCAGGTAGGTACGGGCGTGCTGCTGCAGCGTTTTCACCTGCATGTAGCCGAGCCGCTGCGCGACGTCCTCGATCGTGAAGCCCGGGTCCTGCAGCAGC
>VBAL01000033.1 GCA_005888595.1 Candidatus Segetimicrobium genomatis | reverse complement strand
AGATAACCTTGACCGTAATTGGCCACCAGGTCAGCAGGAGTGGACCCATCCAAGGATTTCCTTCCAGGAACGCACCCCGGCTGAGTCCAACGTAGGTGTAGGCGAGGTCAAGCTCGTTGGCGATCAGTAAGAGGATGTACCATCGCCATAGTTCCCGTGTAAGATGCCGTGCGTCCATGGTCACGCCGCAGGGGAGATGCGCCTAGGTTCCACAGATCCCTGACGTTTCCTTTCTTCATGGCGAGAACTGCAGTCATCAAGGAAGTAAAGGTCACTACCACCGGTGAGCGCCAGGAGTTTGTCTGCCGCCTCCTCGATCGGTCGGCCGCGCACGCCGTCGTCCTCTACAAAATCAAGGAAGCACGGCGTGTAGGCAGTCTCCGGCTGCCGAGGGGTGCCCTGACGTATGGCTATTTCTGGGAGGGGCGGCCCTACAACGTCTACCATTGGGTGCGGGCAGATGGCCGGACGCTGGGATTCTACGTGAACCTGGCCAACGAGGTTCGCTTCCGCCCCGGCGCCATAGAGTGGAAGGATCTGGCGCTTGACCTGTTGTTCAGCCCCGACGGAGGCCACGTCCAGATCCTGGACGAGGAGGATTTTGTCCTGCTGCCCCCGGAGGTGCGGGCGAAGGCAGAGGCTGCCAAAGCTCATGTGCTGACGCATCGAGACGAGATCCTCGCCGAGGTGGCCGCCGTGACCGCGCACCTGCGTGGGCGGCATCGCGTCGTCCCCCACGAGAGGAATCGAGGGGTAAAACGCGAAGCCCCCTGAGGTAGTTTTCGCCCGTTTTGTACCACTTTGTATCCATCGACTGACACTTTCCGACGCAGCAACCGACGCACCTGGGGCGAAATGATGAGGGATCTACGAGACTGGTATTCATATCTCGAGCAATCCGTTAGAGACGCCAGACCCCCTTCGGATTCTCGAAACCTATCGATGCCGGCTTCTTCTGGGGGGAGTTCGGCCGTGGCGCCGCGCCCTCCGGCGCGTGTACCTCCAACCCCGCCGGCGGCGGCCGGCCCGGCACGCCCCCCCGCCACCCGGAAGAAAGCCATATCCATAGAGCTCCAGCAGCATCTACCGATCGACCTAGGTCCATCCCGATCAGCCCGCCGGGTGGGGCGCCCACCGCTCACTGAGACGCGCGATGAGATCATCCACCGGCTTATGGATCCCGACCTCACGTTGCACGAAACGGCGGCGATCCTCAGCCTCAGCAAGGCCACGCTGCGCCGCTACACCGACCAGGGTAAACTCCCTTGCCGGCGCACGGCAGGCGGGCAGCGCCGCTTCAAACTCTCCGAGGTGCTTGTCCTGTTGGAGCAGAGGGGCGAGGAGGACCCGGTGATCCCGCACCAACCCGGTAGCCGCCTTCCCGCCGCATCCGCACCGCGGACACGCCGGGGTGGCACAGAGTGACCGTCGCCTCCGTGCAGGCGAGGAATCCCCAGCCTGGCGCGGTGTGGGGTGGATCGGCAATGCGCATCGCGATGTTCAGCGAGTCCTACCTGCCGCGCATCAGCGGTGTCGTGCACTCGCTGACGGCGTTTGTAGCCTCGCTGCGCGCGGATGGGCATGGGGTACTCGTCGTCGCTCCGCGGGTGCGAGGCTATCATGACGGCGATCCCGACGTCCTTCGTTACCCGTCGGTGCCGACCCCCCAGTACGATTTTCCGCTCGGTATCCCGTACGCGCCCGCGGCGTGGCGCATGTTGATGGCTCGCGAGCTGGATGTCGTCCATGCCCACGCGCCGTTCACGATGGGACGCGCAGCAGCACGCCTCGCCCGCCGCCGGGGACTTCCCCTCGTGTTTACACACCACACACTCTACGACGAGTACGTGCACTATGCGCCCGGCCCAGCGGCGCTGCTCCGGCCGCTGGCCCGGTGGTATACCACTCGGTACGCGAACCGCTGCGACTGCGTGATCGCACCCTCCCGGACGCTCGTCAGTAGGCTGCGTGCCCAGGGGGTGCGCAGCCGGATTGAAGTTCTCCCCACCGCCGCGCTGGATCTGCAGCTGTTTGGGTCGCTTGATCCGTCGTGGGTGCGGCCGGAATTTGGATTGCCTCCAAATCGCCCCCTGCTCGTCACGGCGAGCCGGCTGGGGAAGGAAAAAAGCGTTGACCTCGTCCTGCAGGCTTTCGCCCAGGTCATCCGGCGCCGCGACGCGCTGCTGCTGGTGGTGGGCGGGGGACCGGAAGAGGCCACGTTACGCCGTATGAGCGGGGAGTTGAACCTCGGGTCCCGCGCCGTCTTCACCGGCCTGCAGCCCCACCGACGGACGGTAGAGTGCATCGCCGCCGCGGATATCTTCATCTACGGCTCTCAGACTGAGACCCAGGGTCTTGTGATCGTCGAGGCGATGGCCGCCGGCGTCCCTGCGGTCGCAGTCAACGCGGGGGGCGTCGGCGACGCGGTGCGCGATGGCGTCACAGGCTTCTTGGTTCCGCCCTCTGCCGCCGCGCTGGCGGAAAAGATGGTACACTTGCTAGACGATGCAGCGCTGCGGCGCACCATGGCCGCGCGCGCAAAGGAGGTCGCACAGGAGTTTGCACTTCCGGCACTCACTCGTAGGCTGGTGGAGATCTACCAGTCGCTGCTGCCGGTTCGTCGTCGCTGACATCATACTTCTGATCATCCCTGTCCCGGGTCTCGGTCCGGGCATCCTCGGAGGAGACGCTCTGTGTACTTGAGGCGGCTGGAACTGCACGGGTTTAAGACGTTTGCCGACCGCACCGAACTGGAGTTCACCCCCGGTATTACCGCAGTTGTCGGCCCCAACGGCAGTGGAAAAAGCAATGTCTTTGATGCCATCCGCTGGGCCCTCGGGGAGACCAGCTTCCGCAGCCTGCGGTCCGGCCGCATGGACGACATCATCTTCGGCGGGAGCGAGCTCCGCCGGGCCATGGGCCAGGCCGAAGTCTCTCTGACGATCAACAACGATTCCGGCGTCCTGCCGATCGACTACACCGAGGTGACGGTGATGCGGCGGGCCAACCGCGGCGGCGAAGGGGAGTACTTCCTCAACGACACCGTCTGCCGGCTGCGTGACATCCAGATGCTGTTTCTGGGCACCGGCCTGGGCGGCCGGTCGTACTCGTTGATTGGACAGGGCCAGGTCGACAGCGTCCTCAACGCCGGGCCGGAAGAGCGCCGGCAACTCCTGGAGGAAGCTGCCGGCCTGGCGCGCTATAAGCGGCGACGCCGCGAGGCTGAGCGCCGCCTCGGATATGGGGCCACCAACCTACTGCGGATTTCTGACATCCTGGCAGAGCTGACGGCGCAGTTGGAGCAACTCCGTGAGCAGGCGGAGGCCGCGGCGACCTACCAGGCCCACACCAACGAGATCCGGGCTCTTGAGCTGGCCCTCCAGGTCGATGACGCCCGTCGCATCATCGCCAGCCTCAAACGCATCGCCACGCAGACCGACACGGTCCGCCAGCAATTGCAGTCGGCCGCGTCCTCAGCGTCGGAGGTCGGGACTCAGATCGACCATGACCGCGCCCGCGCCGTTCAGGTCGCGCGGTTGTGGGAAGAGGCCCAGCGCACGTTGCTGCAGGTCGTTGAAGACCTCTCTGGCCGGGAGTCCACGATGCAGGTCCTGCAGGAACGCCTGCGGGCAACGACCAGCCAGCGAGAGCGGCTCGCCCAAGATCTCCAGCGGCTCCAGTCCCAGCTGGCCCAGGCGGACGAAGCCCTGGGGGGGCTGCGCGACCAGGCGGAGACGCTGGCGGCCCGCCGCGATGATCTCCTGGAACAGATGCGTGTCACCGAAGACGCCCACGCTGCCGCGGTCCACTCGCACGGTGAGGTCCACGACCGGGTGGGCTCGCTGCGAAACGAGCTGGCTGATCTGGCCGCCGCGAGGTCCCGGACTCAGCACGAACTGGCCCGCCTGGACGCGCGGCTGACTGCACTGATCGATCAGCTCGGGGGGTTCGACGCGAAAGATGCCGTGCTGGCGCAGACTGCCGGGCAACTACAGGCCGCAGCGGGAGAGAGTGCGTCGGCGCTGGCAGGCTTCCGGGAACAGCAGGGGACGATCGAGGCGCGTCTGGCAGAGCTCCAGGCCAAGCGCGCGGAAATAGACGATCACGATGCCGGAATTGACGAGCAGTTGCAGCAGCTCTCCTCGGAGCGGCGTGTCGTCGCCTCGACACTGTCGCTGCTGCGTGACCTCCAGCAGCAGCTGGCCGGATACGAGGAGGGCGTGCGAGACATCCTGCTAGCCAAGCAGGACGATCCCTCGCGGTTTCCCGGCATCCGCTATCCGGTCGCTGAGGTGATCCGCGTCGCCTCCGCGTACCGCCCGGCGATCGAGGCCGCCCTCGGGCGACGGTTGTTCTCTCTGATCGCGGCGACCGTAGAAGACGTGAAGCACGGATTGACGTACCTGCGCGGCAACGGGCAGGGCGGGGCGTCGTTCTTGCCCATGGACCTGATGAACGCGAGGACGCAACCGCCGCTCCCCGGCGGCGCAGACGTCGTCGGCCGTGCGTCGGAGCTTGTCGAGCTGACCAACGGGGCGAAAGACGTCGTCCACACGCTGCTGGGCGATGTCGCCGTCGTAGCGACGCTAGATGCAGCGGTCGCGATGCGCCGGGCGGGATTCGCGGGACGCATCGCCACGCTGCAGGGAGAGTTGCTCTCCGCCGACGGCGTCGTGAGCGTCCGTGGGAAGTCGGATGGCGACGGATCGTTGCTCGGTCGCAAGGAGCAGATCCAGTCCCTGCGGGACCGGCTGGGAGTCCTCGAGACCTCCGCCGCGGAACTGGCTTCGCGCCGGGCGGCGGCGTCGGCAGAGCGCGAGCCACTCATCGGGTTGATCGCCGACACAGCCGCCGAGCTGGCAGCGGTCCAAGCCACCGCATCCGAGCGGCAGATGGCGGCCGGGCTGGTCCAGGCAGAGCTTGAGAAGCTTCCATCGCAGCGACGAGCGCTCGATGCCGAGCGGGCGCAGGCCGCCGCCGAGCGCGCCTCGCTGGAAGCGGAAGCGGTACAGTTGTGTGAGGATGAGGCCACGATCATCCATGCCATCACCGAAGGCGAATCAGTGTTAGTCGAGGCGGAGTCGGGACTGCGGGCTGCCCAGGAGTCGGCCACATCGGCAGCATCTCAGCTGACCGAAGTGCGGGTGCAGCTGGCCGAACTCGGCGGCACCCTGGACGCATTGCACGCACGCATCGATGAGCATGTCAACGAAGACGCTGCCCTCGGCGGGCGGTGTAATCAGTTGCAAGGCGAGATCACGGTCCTAGATGGGGAACTCCATCTGCTTGCGCACTCGCTGGAGGAGGCGCAGGGGGAGCGGGAGGCGCTTGTACAGCGGCAGGGCATTATCCGGCAGCGACTGGCGGATCTGGACAGCGAACGGGGTGCCCTTCAACAGCGCCTGACGGACGCCGAAGGCCGCTGGCGTCAGTTGCAGGAGACGGTCGGGGAGGTGGAGGAACAAGCCCACCGGCTCGAAGTCCGCCACGCGCAGGTGGAGGCGGAACTACTAGCCGCCCAGCGGCGCATCTCCGAGGAGTTCGCGGCCTCCTGGGAGGATGTCCGTGACGTGCGGCTGGCCACCAGCCGGGATGAGGCGATGGGCCGGATCGAAGCGTTGCGAGGGCTCGTGGCGGCGCTGGGTCCGGTGAACCTCCGCGCCGTGGATGAACATCAGGCGCTGCAGACGCGGGTCGACGTCTTGCGGACTCAGGCGGACGATCTGGCGCGCGCAAAGGCGGCGCTGGTGGCCCTGGTGGAACGGCTGGACCAAATCTTGCAGGTGAAGTTCATGGAGACATACCAGGCCGTCAATGAGGAGTTCAACCGTCTGTTTGTGCGGTTGTTCGCCGGCGGACGTGCCCATCTGCTTCTGGTGGACGGCGATCCAGGAACCGAGCCCGGTATCGAGATCGAGGCGCAGCTGCCGGGCAAGAAGATGCGCAGTCTGTCGGCCCTCTCCGGCGGCGAACGGGTATTGGTGGCACTCTCCCTGATCTTTGCGATGCTGCGTGTGCATCCGAGCCCGTTCTGCATCTTTGATGAAGTCGAAGCCGCGCTGGACGATGCCAACACGAAGAAGTTCACCACGCTGCTGCGCGAGCTCGCGGAGCGCACCCAGGTACTCATTATCACCCACAACAAAGGCAGCATGGAGGCGGCCGACGTTCTCTACGGCGTGACGATGGAGACCCCCGGCGTCTCGAAGATCATCTCGATGCGCCTGACGCGGACCGATCCGGCCGCGAAGGAGGCCGCTGCGGTCAGCTAACAACAGTTGAAGAGTTGGAGAGTTAGAAAGTTGGAGAGTCGAAGACCCCCAATGATGGGCGGTGACTTTCCAACTCTCCAACTCTTCAACTTTCCAACTGCCGTATGAATTGGCTCGACCGTCTGAGGGAGAGCCTCGCCAGGACGCGAGCGCAGCTGACGGCGCGTCTTGGTGAGATCGTCGGCGCGCCACCCGCCGAGTTCTTCCAGCAGCTGGAGGCCGCGCTGATCGAAGGCGATGTGGGCGTCGCCACCACGCAGCACATCCTGCGGCAGCTCAGCGATCGTCGTGACGCCCGAGATCCCGCAGCCCGTCTGGCCGTCTTGCGGGAGATCCTCCTCGATATACTCGGAGCTCCTGCGCCGTTGCGCCTCGACCCACCGCCGGCCGCCGTCTTGATGCTCGGGGTAAACGGTGCCGGCAAGACGACCACCATCGGCAAACTGGCCCATCACCTCAAGACGTCCGGCCGCACAGTCCTGCTGGCCGCGGCCGATACCTTTCGCGCCGGCGCGATCGATCAACTGGCCATTTGGGCTCAGCGGGCGGAGTGCGAGCTGGTCAGGCACGCTCCGGGCGCCGACCCGGCCGCCGTCGTCTACGACGCCGCACAGGCGGTGAAGGCCCGGGGCATCGATGTGCTGATCGCCGACACCGCCGGCCGTCTGCATACGAAGACCAACCTCATGGAGGAGCTCAAGAAGATCAATCGTGTGCTCACTCGGGAGCTGCCCGGTTCCCCGGTAGAGCGCCTGCTGGTCCTGGACGCCACCACCGGACAGAACGCCATTGCCCAGGCCCGCGTCTTCACCGAGGCCGTGGGCGTGACCGGGATTGTGCTGGCAAAGCTGGACGGCTCGGCGAAGGGCGGGGTGGTGCTGGCTGTGCGCACGGCGCTTGGGCTGCCGGTGAAGTTCGTGGGGCTGGGTGAGGGCCTGGACGACCTCCAGCCCTTTGACCCGCCGCAGTTTGTGGACGCGCTATTAACCGCCTGACGGCGGGATGAGGACCTTGGACCGGGGACCAGAAGAGCGGCTAAGGAGTGACTCAGTTACTGGTCCCCTTCGTCCAAGGTCCTCATCCCGCCTCCTGGTTCGATCCCGGCGAGACCGTCCGGTTTCTACCCGATGTTGACGCCCCTGCCGGTGGCGCAGTATACTGGGTTGGTCTGTAAAGTGAAATACCTTTACAGACCACCAAGCGTATGGATCGTAGTCTGTCGGAACGGATGTGGGTGGTCCGGCTGATCGAGGCCTACGGCCGGCTGCTGACCGCACACCAGCAGCGGATACTGCGGCTCTACTACCTCGCCGATCTCTCCCTCGGCGAGATCGCGGAGCGCCTGCATGTGACGCGCCAGGCGGTGTTTGACGGTCTGCGCCGCTCCCTGCGGGAACTGCGACGCGTTGAGGCGTCGGTGGGGCTGGTGCAGGTTCGGGATGGGGGCGCCAGGCGGCAGCAGACAATTACGGCTCGGCTGGACGCGCTGGAGCAGGCCATCGGCCGGTTGGGTGCACGGGTCGATACCAGGATGCTGCGCCGGGTCACTGCCGCGCTGGCGGCAGTGCGGCGGGCGATCAGGTAGCGGGCGGCGCACATGAGCAACCACTACTTCTCGCCTCGCCCTCAGGTGGGGTCGCGCCCGAAGCAGATCAGGGTCAGGATGCGCGGCCGCGAGTGGACATTCCTGAGCGATCGAGGAGTGTTCGCCCGCAGCGGTGTGGATGGCGGCACCCGATTGTTGGTCGAGACGATGCGGATCGCGTCCGCTGATCACGTCCTAGACATCGGCTGCGGATATGGGCCCGTTGGCCTGGTGGCGGCCTGGCTCGCGCCGGATGGGCAAGCGGTCCTCGTCGATGTCAACGAACGCGCCGTGATGCTGGCGGCCCAGAACGCGCGGCTGAACGGTCTGGTGAATGTCGAGGTGCTGCAGGGAGACGGATGCGGGCCGGTGGCCGGTCGGTTCTTCGATGCTGCCGTCACCAACCCGCCCATCCGCGCGGGGAAAGCGACCCTGCGCCGTCTGGTCCGGGAGATATGGCAGCAGCTGCGGCCCGGCGGTCGTTTCTACTTCGTGGCGCGTACGGCTCAGGGGGCCCGGACGCTGGCTCGTGATGTGACCGAGGTGTTCGGCGGCGCACGCGAACTCGAGCGCGAGAGCGGGTACCGGGTGTATGAAGCCATAAAGGAACGTGACTCGTGATTCGTGATTCGGAACAGCGCCTTGCGCCTGAATTGCGAGGCTCGGTCACAAATCATGTATGACGAATCACTAATCACGAATCACTAATCACTGGGGTTCGCCGTGTTCGAATCATTGCAGGGTCGTCTCCAGCAGATTGTCCAGCGCCTCGCGGGCCGCGGCGTGTTGTCCGAAGTCGACGTCGACGCGGCACTCCGCGAGGTACGCCTGGCGCTGCTCGAAGCCGATGTGAACTTCAAGGTTGCCAAAGCGTTCGTCGACCGGGTGCGTGCGGCAGCGGTCGGCCAGCAGGTGCTCACACACCTGGCGCCGGGCCAACAGGTGGTCAAGCTCGTCTATGAGGAGCTCGTGCGGTTGCTCGGTGAGACGACGCACGCGCTCCGCTTCGCCGATCAGCCCCCGACCGTGATCCTGTTGGTGGGGCTGCACGGTGCCGGGAAAACTACGACGGCCGGTAAGCTGGCGATGCGACTCCGCAACGGCGGTCGGCGTCCGCTGCTGGTCGCGACCGACCTGCGACGGCCCGCCGCCATTGTGCAGCTCCAGGTTGTCGGCCAGCAGGCCGGCGTGCTCGTCTTCTCCGTCCCAGAAGCGGCCGATCCGGTCGCCGTCGCCACGGCCGCCGTCGGGGAAGCGACGCGGACAGGCCATGACGTGGTCATCATTGATTCGGCCGGCCGGCAGCAGATCGACGATGAGCTGATGGCCGAACTCGTAACGATGCGGGAGGCGACTTCACCGCACCAGGTGCTGCTCGTCTTGGACGCCATGACCGGGCAGGAAGGGGTCAACATCGCGCAGCGCTTTGATGAGCTGTTGAGGATCGACGGCCTCATCGTGACCAAGCTGGACGGCGACGCCCGCGGCGGGGCGGTGCTCTCCGTCGTGGAGGTGACTGGCCGGCCGGTGCTCTTTGTGGGGGTTGGAGAGAAGCTGGATGGGCTGGAGCCGTTCCACCCTGACCGGATGGCCTCGCGGATCCTCGGCATGGGGGACGTCTTGACCTTGATCGAGAAGGCGCAGGGCGCCGTCGACGCCCAGACCGCGGCCGACCTGGATGGAGCGGAAACTGCGGCGGGCGGAGTTCACCTTCGACGACTTCCGTGCCCAACTGCGCCAGGTCCGGACGATGGGCCCGCTGGAATCGCTAGTGGAGATGCTCCCAGGGGCGGTGCGGCCGAAAGGCGCGATGGCTGGGATGGACGAACGCGCCCTGCGCCGGGTGGAGGCGATCATTGACTCGATGACGCCGGACGAGCGAACGCATCCGCATCTCATCGACGGCAGCCGCCGCCGTCGCATCGCAAAAGGTAGCGGCACCACGATCCAGGACGTGAACCGGTTGCTCCGGCAGTTTGAAGAGGCGCGGCGTCTTGTGAAGCGAATGAGTGGGCTCGAGAGAAAAGGGAAACGGGGGAACTTGCAGTTTCCCTTGCAGTAATTCGTGACTCGTCCAAGGAGGTTCTGTCTCATGGTGAAGATCCGTTTGATGCGCATCGGGGGGAAGCATAAACCTTTCTACCGGCTGGTAATCGCGGACTCGCGAGCGCCGCGGACCGGCCGGTACATCGAGTCCATCGGGTACTATAACCCGACCACGGAGCCGTCGAC
>VBAL01000216.1 GCA_005888595.1 Candidatus Segetimicrobium genomatis | reverse complement strand
GGAGGGCTGCACCGAGGTCTTGTCGCCGCCGGTGACGATGATGCCGTGCCCGCCATAGGCCGCGGTGTTGCGCACGATGACGTTGCGGTGGGCGTTGTCGGCGATCCAGATGCAGTCGCCCGCGTTGGCGGCCGCGTTGCCACAGCGCTGGATGTTGCTATCCTCGAGACGGTTGTCGCTGCCCCCGATGATCTCGAGCGCCTGGCTGCCGACGTCGTGGATCTGCAGGTTCCGCAGCCAAATGTGGTTGGCCCCACTGTTGAGCATCACCGCATAGGCGACGTTGCGCAGCTCCAAGCCGTCCACCACGATGTTGCTGAGGCCGTCGAGCCACACGATCACACCGGACTGCCCGCCGTCGAGCGCCGCCGTGGCGCCGGGCCACACCCGGTACACGATCGGGGCGCCCGTCGTGCCCGAGTTCGTGGGGTTGATCAACTGATTGAGGAACGTCCCCTGGAGCAGGAACAGGTCGCCCGCTCGGGCCGTCTGATTGGCTTTTGCAAGGGTCTGCCACGGGGTGCTCGAAGTGGTTCCATTCGCCGCATCGTTCCCGTTCATCGCATCGATATAGAACGTCCGCAGCGCGGCCGGCACCGTCGGCGCCACTGTGTCGGTGCACACACCGCCAGACGGGGGCGGTGGGGGTGGAGGCGGTGGAGCCGCCACGGTGATGGCCGAGCTACCGGTCTTGGTTTCGCTGGTCGCACTGATGGTCGCCGAGCCCGGAACGACACCCGTTACGAGACCGCTGTTGCTTACCGTCGCCACGGCCGGTGCGCTGCTCGACCAGGTGACCACGCGGCCGGTCAGCGGGTTGCCGGCGCTGTCCTTGGGGGTGGCCGTGAGCTGCACGGTGGCCCCGACTGGTACGTTCGCGGCGGCCGGGCTCACCGTCACTGACGCCACCGGGACGTTAGTTATCGTCACGGCTGCTGTGTCGGCCAGCGTCCCGCCACTCTGTGTGGCGATCACGCGGTACGTGCCCATAGTCTGCCCGGCGGCATACAGCCCAGCGGCAGAGATCGTGCCACCGGTGGCGGAGTAACCCACGCTCACCGCAACGCTGTCGCCATTCGCCCTCTTGCCGTAGGCCCCAAACTGTTTGGTTGCCCCGGGCAAGACGGAAGTGGCAGCCGGACTCACGATAACGCGCTTCAGTTGGCCGCGGTTCTTGACCTGCGAACTACCCGAGAGTGTGGTGCTGGTAGGAGTCGCCGCTGGAGTGGATGCTGTCACTTGAGTCGTCGCCGTCACTTGATAGCTGCCGGCGGTGGTGTCCGCGGTGTACATCCCACCGGCCGTAACCGTACCCCCCGACGTACTCCAGGCGACGCTTACCGTCACACTGTCGCCCAGCTGCGTGCGACCGTACGCCAGGAATTGTTGCGTCTGGTACGGATCGAGTGTGACACTGTCGGGAGTAACGACGACCTGCACAACGGGGCTGCTGGGACCGCTGACCTGTAGGATCCGCTCGCACGCCGCGAGGACCGCAGCGGCAGCAGCGAGCGAAGCTTTGATGAGCGCCAGGCGCTTGGACAGCTTGAAGGTGAATGGCATGGCTCCGACTCTCCTCCGAAAAAAAGGGCCGCCAGATTCGCTGGCGGCCCGGCGGACGTCGCGAGCCTGTGCTCGCCTTAGTCCCGTGGCTCTGCGTCACCGCCTTTCGGCGGTTTTGCTCTGAGCAGCGGCTCACCTGCTGCGCGACCACGACCTGGCGGGCAAACAAGAAGGGCCGCCAGAGTCGACTCGCGTCGATTCGCTGGCGGCCCGGCGGGCGTGGCGAGGGATTCGCTGTAGCCCCGTGGCTCTGCGTCACCGTCTTTCGACGGCTTTGCTCTGAGCAGCGACAGTCAGTTTTTCCACGCCGGACTCACCCTCGCCGGCGGTCTGTACCCACTTCCAGAAGGGTGTGGACCGCAATCGGCATTCCGGTGCGGCGACGATAGCCGCCTTCGTCCAGAGCGACAAGGGCTTATGTCACATGCGCCAAGGTCAGCCTTCGATGTCGCAACGGTCCGCTAGACTATTGCAGTTTGCAATTATCGTCTCATTATGCGGTACGAAATGTCGTCTAGATCATTCACCGCGAAGGCCGCTATCGGGCCTCGTGAGCGCCGAGGTCGGGGGAGATACCGAGGTAAGGCTGGGTGGGATAGACGACGAGACCGGCGTTGATGGCCGGACTGGTGGCCTGGAGACGGAAGTCGAAGCCGGCCGCGTTCATGAACAGCGGGTCGGGCTGGAGGTTGGCGGCGACGTTGGGGAACGTAGCCTGCGCCTGCGCCATCGTGTAATAGCGGTTGTTG
>VBAL01000257.1 GCA_005888595.1 Candidatus Segetimicrobium genomatis | reverse complement strand
ACCGCTCACGAGACCGCCGGCCGACACGGTGGCGATCGCAGAACTCGAACTCGTCCAGGTTACCAGCCGCCCGGCGAGGACGTTACCGGCCGCGTCCTTGGGTGTCGCGCTGAGTTGTGTCGTGCCACCAACCGACATGTTCGCCGAGGCGGGGCTCACCACCACCGAGGCCACCGGTACGGTGGACACCGTGACCGCCGCCGTACCGCTCTGACCCTCGCTCGTCGCCGTGATCGTGGCCGACCCGACCACGAGGCCCGTCACGAGGCCGCCCGCGGAGACCGTGGCGACCGCGCTGTTGCTCGTGGTCCAGCTCACCGCCCGGCCGCTGAGCGGGTTGCCGTTCGCGTCTTTGGGCGTGGCCGTGAGCTGCACCGAGCCGCCGACGTACGCGTTCGGCGCGGTGGGGCTTACCAGGACCGAGGCGACCGGGAGGTTCGCCACGGTGATCGTCGCCGACGCACTCTGCCCCTCGCTCGTCGCGGTAATCGTGGCCGACCCGACCGCTGCACCGCTCACGAGACCGCCGGCCGACACGGTGGCGATCGCAGAACTCGAACTCGTCCAGGTTACCAGCCGCCCGGCGAGGACGTTACCGGCCGCGTCCTTGGGTGTCGCGCTGAGTTGTGTCGTGCCACCAACCGACATGTTCGCCGAGGCGGGGCTCACCACCACCGAGGCCACCGAGGCGTTGTTGACCGCTAGGATCGCTTGGCCCGTGATGCCGACTGCGCTCGCACGCACGACGTAGCCGCCCGGAGCTGAGCCGGCCGTGTACAGACCGGACGACGAGATCGCGCCGCCGGTGGCGCTCCAGAGCACACTCACCGCGACCGAGTCCCCGTTGGTCCGCAGCCCGTAACCGGAGAACTGCTGCGTGGCTCCCGTCCCCACGCTCGCGCTGCGGGGCACGACGACGACTTGCGCCAACCCCGGGTTGGAGCGGACATGAACAACAGAGTGTCCGGGCACGCCCTGAGGCGCACTGGTGCCGGCCGCGGCCGACGCCGACGTCTGGAGAAGAGTGGCCGTCACCTGATAGTCCCCTTGGAAGGGGGAAGCGGTATACAGGCCGCCCGAGGAGATGGCGCCGTCCGTGGCGCTCCAGGTCATGGTGATCGCGGTGCTGTCCCCGGCCTCGGTCCGGCCATAGGCGAGGAACTGTAGAGCTTGCGAGGGTTCGAGCGTGACGGTGTCGGGAACAATGACGACCTGCACTACGGAGTTGCTCGGCAGGGTAGGACCAGTAGTCCCTCGTCTATCCTGCAGCTGGCACGCGGCAAGGACCGCGGCCGCCGCAGGGACGAGCGACGCCTTCATGAGTGCCAGACGCTTCGACAGCTTAAACGTGAACGGCATCGATCCTACTCCTGGATATAAAAAAAAACCGCCAGCTTCGACTCATGGTCGATTCGCTGGCGGCCCGGCGGACATGGCGACGAGGGTCGCGTTAGTCCCGTGGCTCTGCGTCGCCGTCTTTCGCCGGCTTTGCTCTGAGCAGCGACTACCTGTGTTTTAGGCGGGGGGCCCCGCGGCTGACCCGAGCGATGCACGACCTCTACACGCAATCAGGAATTCCCTGACAGGGCGTAATCCCAATGGGGGCTGGAGGATCGGTTGCTGAATCGCACGATATTGCGATTTGCTGTCAGCGACGGTGCGGATGGGCGCTGCGTGACCGCGGCAGCAGTGCCGTTCACCACGGCGGGACGGCGCATGAACGTCAATCAGCAGCCAACGCGTTGCGTGCTGACGACGATGTTGTCAATATACCGGTCCTGGGCTACCGGGGACCCGTAGTTATTGTAGTTCTCGAACATCACGGTGTTGATGCCGTACGCGCTGAAGGCGCCGAGCCAGTTGAGGCCCGTTTTCTGGGTCTCCAGGGCGCCGTTGATCCAGTACTCGAACACGCCATTGGACTGCCCGGCGTCGTTGAGCTTGACATGCGCCTCGATACAATACCATTGGCCCACATGGCTGGCGTCGAAGAGCGGCGTCCTGCCGTACGCGGTCCCGAGCCACGTGAAGTGCGCGCCATCGTTGTAGCTCGTGGTCAGGACGTTCCCCGCCGCATCGGTGCCCCGCGCCGGGTCCAGCTGCAGCGTGTTCGTGGCGGCCGGATCGCCCCACACATGCGCGACCGCCGCCTGCGCCCAGTTGGCCGTCGCAAAGACCATCGCCCGGCTCAGCTTGTAGAAGCTGCCGCCCAGCCAGCCCGGCTGAGTGCGGAGGTACATCCGCCAGTACATCTCCCGGTAGTTGGCCGTCCCCGCGTCCGCCTTGTTCCAGCCGCTCATTGGCGTCCGCCCCATCGCCATCCACAGCGAGCCGGCCTGGACCTGCCCCGCGGCGAATCGCGCTCGCATCCCGTAGGATCCCCCGACCCCTACGCCTGCGACCCGCATCAGGCTCCCGGGGTCGGTATAGAAAGTGTACCGCCCCAGCCGATCCTGCTCGAAGTCATCGCACCAGATCCACCCTGGGGTCGGCGTGGCGCACTCGTTCGTGAGGGAGGGATCGGGACCGCCGCCCTCACCACCGACCGTGATCGCAGCCGTCCCGCTCTTACCCCCGCTCGTCGCCGTGACGATCGCCCGCCCCGCGGCGATCCCAGACACAAGCCCGCTCCCATTCACGGTGACCGCGGACGGGTTGTTGCTAGACCACGTCACCACGCGGCCCGACAGGGGATTGCCACTCACATCCTGCGGCGTCGCGGTGAGCTCCACCGTCTGGCCGGCCTGCACAGCGGCCCAGGCCGGGCTCGCCACGACCCTCGCCACGGGTGGCCGACAGGACACGGCGACCTGCGCGAAGGCCGTGGCAGCGAGACGAGCAAGGGGACGCAGGCCTCGCACGACGGCTACACCCAGATCCAAGCCGCGCTTAGCTGGCTCCCGACGCGGCCAAGACGGTAGCCAAGTAGTAGGCGGAGAGCTGATCGCGATGCAGGTACCGGTCGAAGAACTCTCTCGCGGCAAGTTCCATCCTGCGACGCCGCGCGGGATCACCCAAGAGGGCTTCACACAGCGCGACGAGATCCCTGGCGTCGGGCTGACAGTAGATGACATGCACGCCATCCATAAGTGGCGCCTGGAACTGGGTGGGGTACGGGACCGCGACCACGCACGACCCCACGGCCAGATACTCCACGAGCCGCGTGCAAAAGGGGGCCTCCCCTGGAAGATCCACACACACCATCGCCCGCGCCAACTCCCGCAGGTAGCGACTGTAGCGAACCTTGCGGTCGCCCCCCTGCAACGTAAACGCACGATTGGTCCGGAGCGCCCGGAGCGCGGCCCCGCGGATGCCTGGGGCGAACTGCATGCTGAACCGAGCGTAGACTTGAAAGCGGCTAGTCCACCGATCCTTAGCCCGGCGGAGAAGGGGCAGCATCTGGTAGAGCCAAGAAACCAGCGGGATGAAGCCACCCGGTACAATGTTCGGCAGACCATAGCCAGTCTTGAGGTACTGAAACTTGAAGGTCACGAGGCTCCTTCGCGCTGACTCTTCGCTCAAGAACTCCGGGTGATCATTGACGTTGAAGGCGACTTCGTGCACGCGGCCATCGATCTGGAACTCGGTGACGATCGTGCCTTTGTAGGGCTGCGGGATCGGTGCAATGACGACCCTGACGCGCTGTCCCAACATATCACGGATCTGTTCTTCCGCACCCTTCGTCGCGACCCAGGCGTACGACTCGGGCCAGCGCAGCACTACGCGCTCGCGAACGTCTGGCGGGAGGTACCATGACACTCCCTCGAGCGAGTGCATCCGACATCCGAGCCGGACCGCCGCCTCGACCGCCAGGTTCAGCCAATTACGCACATCGAGCAGGTTGCGGGGATCCATGGCTGTCGCACGTGGGGGGCTCGCGGCCCGTGATCGTAGTTCTGTTCAAGCCTTCTCCCGCCTTCCACTCCGCCGGTGGGAAGCCACGGCCTGCTCGGCATCCCGCTCTGCGTTATACGCTTGTCGGACAGCCGCCTGCCCCCGCCGTGCGCAATCGAGTCGGCGGGCAGGATCGGCGAGTACCTCGATCGCGCGAGCGAGGTCAGCGGCGTCTCGATCCCTGTACACCAGCCCGGCTCCAGTCTCGCGGACGATCCGCTCGGCCGGCTTTGCATCGGATGTGACGACTGCCAGCCCTGCGGCCATGTAATCGAACAGCTTGTTCGGGATCGTGGTGTTCCAGCTTTCGCTCGCGAAGTGCGGGATGATTCCGATATCTGCGTTCGGCAGTGCCGCCAGGGCTTCGGCGTTGGGAACGCGACCGCGGAAGTCCACCTGCGGCCGCGACAGTCCCAGGTCGCGGGCGCACGCGTGAAAATCGGAAACGTCTTTCCCATCACCGAACAGTGTGAGCCGGAACGGAAAGCTGCGCGTGGCGAGGAGAGCGGCCGCCTGGAGCAGGACTCTCACACCACGGGGTTCTTCCATCCGCCCGAGATAGGCCAGCTGCACCTCCCCCCGCCCGCCGGCGGCAGTGCGCCTGAGCGGCGCCAGCTGGTCCAGCGGCGGGGTGTTGGAGACTATGGTGACGCGGTGTGGCGGTACCCCCCTCGCGATGACATAGGCTCGGGCCTCCT
>VBAL01000256.1 GCA_005888595.1 Candidatus Segetimicrobium genomatis | reverse complement strand
TCCGCGCCGCCTCCTCCGCCAACACGACGGTGAGCTGCGGCAGCCCCTGCATTTCTCTCACCATCTCCGTGCCGGCGGGGGTCGTCAATGGCGATGTGATGATTGCGAACATCGTTGCCAGCGGCACCACCACAACCATCCAGGCGTCTGCCGGCTGGACGCTCATCCGTCGCACCACCAGCGATATGACGCTTAGCAGCGTAACCTACTTGGAGCAGGCCGTCTACTACAGGGTCGCTGCGGGGGAGCCTGCGAACTACGCCTGGACCTCGACGGGGACCGGCGGCAGCATGGCCGGGGGAATTTCAGCCTATTCCGGGGTCGACACCACGACTCCAGTCGACGTGGAGAACGTCGAGTGGGTGGCCGCTGTCCCCAACTACGCCAACACATCGCTTCCTGCGCCTAGTGTGGTGACGACCGTGGCGAACGACTTGCTTGTCGCGTCGTTCGCTGCCACATTGAACGGGAGCCCGCCTCCCGCCCTCACAGGCCCCGCTGGGTGGAATAGCCGCTACTCTGCCACTTACGTAACTGAGGCGCAGAGCTCCGATCTTGTTCAGGCCACTGCCGGGCTCACCTCCGCGATCAGGGCGATCGCGCCCTCGACGAGAGGCCAGGGGTTCGGGCATCTGCTCGCCCTCAAGCCGGCGGGCGGGACGACGGTCAGCTGTCCGGGGTATACAAGCGCCGTTGAGACGCTGTGTATCCGCGCCACACCAGCCTCGGCCAGTCTCCCCAATAGCGTGCTCACCCAGGTCACCGGGGCGATCGTCGTCTTCCGCTGCACACTCGTCACCCCTCCCTGCTACGGCAACGGCAGCAGCGCCGTGGTGAAGGGCGATATCGTGTTCCAGAACATTGCCTCGGCCACTGGCAACTATACTCACAGCAGCCTGACCGGGGATCCGGCGCTCATCGCGGCCGGACAGGTGATCATGAACTCCTCCGGGACGTCGGCGGGGCGGAGCGCGACCAACGTCACCGGCATCATCTACACGTTCGCGGGCACGGACAACCCCAGCAGCGGCAACCTGCAGGGGGTTGCGAGCACCGGGGTGGACGTGCAGCACGGCGCCAACTCGGTCAACTTCACCGTGAACGGCATCATCATCTCCAACGGCATCGTCTCCCTGCAGGACACGGGCGGATCAGGCACTGTGACCGTCCGCTACGACTCCACGGTGGCGAATAATCTTCCCGCCGCCTTCACTGCGTCAACGGGGAATTACATCCTGATCCCCATCTCCTGGTCCAGCGGCGACTAGCGCTGCCGAGGAACTGACATGATTCGCGAGACGGAGTTTCGGAACCGTATGAGCTGGCAGTCGCGACTGCGCGACTCCGCGACTGCGCGACTGCGCGATCAGCGCGGTTCGGCGCTGGCGGTGGTCCTGGTCCTGGTCGTGGTGCTGACCGTAGCCGGCGCCGCCATGGTGAACACCGCGCTCACCGAGATCACTATTGCCTATAATACCGGCGACTCCGCAGCGGCTCAGTACGCCGCGGAGGCCGGGTTGTCCCGGGCCATGTACGAACTGAGCCAGAACGCCGGCTGGACCGGGACGACGGCTTCCATCGGAGATGCCCAGTACGTGGTCACGATGACGTCGTCCGGATCGGTCCGGGTGATCACCTCGACAGGCACCCGTGGCGGGGGCCGGCGGGTGGTGAAGGCCGCGGTTAGTGCGCTGCCGCAAACCGCCAGTGCCACCGTACTCGCGAACACCACCGCCACGATCGGCAGCGCCACTACGGGCCTGACCGTGAGGAACGACTTTCCCTCCACTGCCGCCAGCGCGGTGCACTCAAACAACAAGCTGACCGCGGGCACAGCCACGACCGTGAACACCACCGGAGCCATTGTCATCGGCGGGCTGACCGCCAACGGCACTATCTCCGGGGTGACCTGTGCGAGCTGGGCCTGGACGTGCAATGCCAGCGCCAGCGAGCGTGCGATGCCGGAACTAAATATGGACGGCACCACCCCCACCTGCGACGGCAGTAGCAGCAGCAGCTACAAGTGCCGCGCCCAGAACACCACCGATCCCGCCGACGGCAAAAACCTCTACTTCCGAGGCGGCGATGCGACCAGCCGCTGCAACAGCGGCGGGGCCTGGGTCTTCACGGCCACGGAAACGCAGCGCTGCTGGGACTACTACGTCAGCCAGCGCGCCGGGACGATCGGGCAGAACATCTCAAATGGCGTGTTCTTTGTGGAGTTCAACTCCG
>VBAL01000189.1 GCA_005888595.1 Candidatus Segetimicrobium genomatis | reverse complement strand
TCGGGTGCGTCTCGGAGGCCACGCGGTACCAGAGGGAACGGTTCGTCGTCGGTACCGTTCGGGCTTACGTAACTTCTTCGGTCTCTATCAAGCTTTGACCACGACGTGGCGGATGTACGACAATTCAGTACAGGAGCCGTTGTTGATCGCCTCGGGCGCTGGAACGGAGACGCTGGTTGTGAACGTTGCTGATCTCTGGCGACGCATTCGGGAGGAGGCATGAAGGTTAGGCAGGGAAACCGAATAGGTAAGATCTTCGCGGATGGTCGTCAGATCGATGAAGCATTGCGCTTGGCTGCCCGTGACGCCATCCGAAAGCACGCGCTCCATGACGCGCCAGTCGTCATCTGGCGCGATGGTCGCACCGCTTGGGTGCCCGCTCGGGAGCTAGGCGCAAAGATCCAGCGAAAGACCACCCGAAAGGGGACGCGCTCACCCAAGCGCGGACGCTGACCGGCCTCAGGTCTCCCGATATAGCGCGCGATGTGCCTGGCCTGATCGTCCCCAGCCCCTCCTCGAGTCACGCGCCCGCACGATCGAGCAGATGCGCTTGATCAACGCACTGTGTCGGTTCGCGGAGATGGCGGGAGAGCGGGCGGGCTAGGCACACCACCATCCCGGGCAGTTGAGGAGAGGCGAATGGCCACTGGCGCGACAGGGACCACGCTCCTAGCAGCTGCCCGCGGCATTCCGGCCGCGGATCCTCGCGGAGCGCGAGCGCATTGAGGCTGGTCGGCGGTTGCCCGAGGATCTCACCAGAGAACTAGCTCGCGCGGGATTCTTCCGCATCTTCTTGCCCGCGGTCTACGGTGGCCTCGACCTCACTCCGTTGGAGGCGACGGAAGTCTACGAGGAGTTGGCCCGGGCGGACGCGTCCGTGGCGTGGTGCGTATGGAACGGCAACGTCAACTGGACCACCGCCCAGCTCTCGAAGGAGGTTGCGCGGGCGACCTTTGCCAACTCGGACGTCATCCTCGCCAACAGTACCCGTCCGTCGGGGCAGGCAGTGGTCGTGGACGACGGCTATCGCGTGAGCGGCAGGTGGTCGTTGGTGAGCGGCTGCCAGCTGAGTACCTGGGTGATCCTCATGTGCATCGTCCACAAGAATGGCAGGCCGTCCCTCACGCCCTCTGGTGCGCCAGAATCTCGGTTCATGCTGTGCCCTACCGCTGACTGCGAAATCATCGATACGTGGACAGTCGGCGGGCTGCGTGGCACCGGCAGTCACGACGTGGTCGCACGGGATCTCTTCGTGCCGGTGCGCTATGCATCGTTTTTCACCGATCCGATCGTCTTGCCGGGTCCGCGCTACCAGTTTCCTTTTACCTCCCGCGTCACTTCTGGCGTCGGCGCGATCGCGCTCGGCATTGCCAGAAGCGCGATCGAGGCGCTGGTCGATCTAGCCGGCGAGAAGCGGCATGAACGTACGAGTCAGTCCCTGCGCGAAGACCGAGGCGCACAAAGCCGGCTGTCTCAGGCGGAGGCTCTGGTGCGCTCGGCACGGTTATTCCTGTTCGACACCGTCAGCCGGCTGTGGGATGACGTGATGGCGGGACGAAACGCCACGATTGAGGGACGGAGCCAAGTGCGCCTGGCGAACTGCCATGCAGTCGCCAGCGCCGTGCAGGCGGTAGATCTCGTTTATCTCACGGGTGGCGCGACCTCACTCTATGCGAGCTGCCCCCTCGAACGAGCCTTTCGCGACATACATGCTGTCACGCAGCACATTGCCGTCCATCCTCGGACCCGGGAGACCGCCGGCCGGGTGCTATTCGGCCTGGAGCCGGACACACCGGCGCTGATGGTGTGATAGTCGCCCCAGGACACCGGGTTAGCAGCGGCCCTTCTTCGCTTGCCCCGGAGGACACCAGCCCTCGGACGGCGGACCTGCTGGTGCCGCCGCTCGACGCTCCATCTTCTTGGCGTGGCCCGGAGGGATCTTGTAGTAGTTCACCGGCACCGCGACGACCGGCCTGGGCACCCGCTCGGGCGCGATGAAAACCCACGGGCCGCTGTGGCTCGTAGCGAAGAACCATGAGCCGTCGTGAAAGGTGTAGTACCGACCACTGTAGACGAAGAGATTGAAGTTCACGCTGGGGACATAGGAGACGGGGCTGTTGGGTACGACGACGACGGGCGGAGGCGCCGGCAATACAATCCTCGGAGGCGCCGGCATCGGCACGCCGATATTGACCCCGACGTTCACGTCCCCAGCGACGGCTCCGGTGATCGGGAGACCAGTGGCCACTACCGCGAGCATCATGGCGAGCAAGCTTCTGTTTGGCACGGGCGCCTCCTATTGATCTCTGTCCCGACAGTGCAAGGGGAGGGCCAGGCGTCGCCGTAGAGATAGCCCGGAGTTCCGAACAGCCGTGCCCGGGTGGCATAGTTT
>VBAL01000214.1 GCA_005888595.1 Candidatus Segetimicrobium genomatis | reverse complement strand
ATCGAACCACGCACCACGTACCGCGCACCGGCGGTGGTGCGGAGTGGTGCGGCATACGAGGACGTCCCCCTCACGCAGATCCGCAAGACCATCGCGAAGCGGCTCGCAACATCCCTTGGGCCGATCCCGCACTTCTTCCTCACGACCGAAGTGGACATGGAACGAGCAGCCGAGGCCCGCGCGGCGCTGAATGCCCAGCTCGGGGACCAGGGAAGCAAGATCGGCTTCAACGACATCATCCTCCAGGCGGTCGCCCTCGCTCTCGCCAAGCACCGCGCCTGTAACGCGTGGTTCCAGGACGACCACATCCGCTACTGGAACGAGGTGCACCTGGGGATGGCGGTGGCCGTGGAAGATGGGCTGATCACCCCCGTGATCCGGAATGCCGATCGGAAGTCGCTGACCCAGATCGGAGCGGAGGCGCGGGAGCTGGCGCAGCGCGCGCGCGCCCGGCGCCTCAGGCCCGAGGAGTACACCGGCGCCACCTTCAGCGTCTCCAACCTCGGCATGTACGAGATCGATCAGTTCACCGCCGTGATCAACCCGCCGGAGGCGGGCATCGTGGCCGTCGGGACGATCGCGGAAAAGCCGGTGGTGACGGGAGGTCAGGTGGCGCCCCGCAAGCGGCTGCGGCTCACGATGAGCTGCGACCACCGCGTGATCGACGGCGCGACCGGAGCGGTGTTCCTGCAAACGCTGAGACAGATGCTGGAGAACCCATTGGCCATGCTGCTCTAGGCGGACTGTTCGACAAGGGGACCGTACGTGGCGAACCAATTCGACGTTGTGATCGTGGGGGGTGGACCCGCCGGGTACGTCTGCGCCATCCGCTCCGCCCAGCTCGGCCTGACCGTCGCCGTCGTCGAGAAGGAAAAGCTCGGCGGGGTGTGTGTGAACATCGGCTGCATCCCCACGAAGGCGCTGCTGCACTCGGCCTACATCGCCCACCTGTTGAAGGACTCAAAGGACTTCGGGGTCGACGCCACCGGTGTGAAGACCGACTACGGGGTCGCGATGAAGCGCTCGCGCCGCGTCAGCGACCAGAACTCCAAGGGCGTCGAATTCCTGATGAAAAAGCACAAGGTCACGGTCGTCAAAGGGAGCGGCGTCCTCCAGCCGGGCAAGACGGTGAAGGTCGGCGGCGACGTCTACGAGGCCAGGAAGGCGGTGGCTGTCGCCTCCGGCTCGCGGGTGAAAGGGATCCCGCAGATCGGCCTCGAGATCAACAAGACGACCGTCATCTCATCGGACGAGGCGCTGCTGCTCGAGCAGCTGCCCCCCTCCCTGATCATCGTGGGGGCCGGCGCGGTCGGCATGGAGTTCGCCGACATCTTCAACGCGTTCGGCGTCACCATCACGCTCATCGAAGCCCTGCCCCGCATTCTGCCGCTCGAAGACGCGGAAGCCTCGGACACGCTCGCCAAGAGCTACCGGAAGCGCGGCATCGACGTGATCGCCGGCGCGAAGGTCACCAAGGCGACCGTCGCCAAGGACAAGGTCGTCCTGGACGTCGAGGCGGGGGGCGAAAAGAAGCAGGTGGCCGCGGCGGCGGTGCTCATGGCGGCGGGCCGCGCCGTGAACACCGAGAACCTCGGGCTCAAGGAGTGCGGCATCCAGCTCACCGAGCGCGGGTTTATCAAGGTCGACCAGCGCCTACAGACCACGGCTCCCGGCTACTACGCGATCGGCGACGTCGCGGGGCCGCCGATGCTGGCGCACAAGGGGTTTCGCGAGGGCGTCGTGGTGGCCGAGCTGCTGGCGGGCCGGCAGCCGCATCCGATCAGATACGACAATGTGCCGAGCGTGACCTACTGCCACCCCGAAGTCGCGAGCATCGGACTCACCGAAGAGCAGTGCAAGGATCAGAAGCGCGACTACGTGGCGGGGCGGTTCCCGTTCTCGGCCAACGGCCGCGCGCGCGGCACCGGGGACACTGAAGGGTTCGTCAAAATTCTCCGCGAAAAGAAGTACGGCGAGATCCTCGGCGCCCACATCGTGGGCGCGCAGGCGTCGGAGATGATCCACGAGCTCACCGTGGCGCGGGAGAACGAATACACCGTGGAAGAGATCGATCTCGCGATCCACGCGCATCC
>VBAL01000205.1 GCA_005888595.1 Candidatus Segetimicrobium genomatis | reverse complement strand
CTACCCGGTCTGTCCGGTCTACCCGGTCTACCCGGTCTGCAGGCGAGTCCACGGATCCAAGACTTGTCAACCTGGTCTCCTTCGGTCTCGCGGACGGGAGGCGCTGGCGGGTTGGGAGCCATCGCCATCGGTCAGGTACTTGATGAGGCCTGAGACCTGGCGAGCATAGCGCTCGGATTCCGCAAACGCCTCCTGGAACTGCTCCTCCGTCAAGTAGCCCTGGTCCAGAGCAATGTATAGGTGGCTTTCGACTTCGGC
This sequence comes from Candidatus Segetimicrobium genomatis, assembly GCA_005888595.1. Classification (GTDB taxonomy): domain Bacteria; phylum Sysuimicrobiota; class Sysuimicrobiia; order Sysuimicrobiales; family Kaftiobacteriaceae; genus Telluricultor. The sequence continues at coordinate 3,069 of VBAL01000205.1, read as the reverse complement.
GGCAGACCCCTTGGCGGTAAATAGAAATTGTGCAAACTCCCGATCGGAACGGCGGGAGTGGCCCTCCGCAATGTTAGCCATCATCGATATCGTTGCTCGCCGGATCTGATCGCGCAGCCCGTAGTCGCGACGGAACGAGCCTGATACCGACATCTGATAGATAGCCTTGGCAAGCTGCCTTGCTGTCTTCCAGGCATCAATATCCTCGAAGCGGCGGAAAGTCATAGCTATCCCGCCCTCCTAACCTTCACTTTCTTGCTCGTTGAGGAAATCCATGCTTGAAGAATAGTGTAGCGGCCCTCAGTCTACTCAGTCTACCCGGTCTTCCCGGTCTACCCAGTCTGCATGCCGGACCGAAGGATCATTCGATTTTCGCAATCATCTTTGCAGGGAGACTGGGAAGACCGGGGAGACCGGGGAGACCGGGAAGACTAGAATATTCTCATGACTAGATGGGTCCGGGCCGCTCTGCTCGTTCTGGGCTTCGTTATCCTCGCCGGGTTTGTCAGATCAGTGGACCTCGCCGCGATTGTGTTGGCGGTGACGGGAGCAGACGCGGGACGGCTTGCACTGGCGGTGCTGCTTCTGATCGCCAACGTGACTGTGAAAGCCGCCCGCTGGCGAATCATGGCCGGGATGATGAGTCAGCGTCCGCTCAGCCTACCGGCCGCCGAAACGGCGATTCTCGCCGGGGTGGCGGCCGCGAGCCTGACCCCCGGCCGCGGGCTGGAGCTGGCGAAGCCCCTGCTGCTGCGCGCCAGCCACGGTGTGCCGATGGCGTCATCGACCGCCGCGGTCGTCGTGGAACGTCTCTTGGACGGTGCCGCCCTCATCGTGCTCTTTGCTGTGTCGCTTGTCGCGGTGCCGGCCGGGCGCGGGTCAGCGTTCTATCCTGTTATCGCTGCGATCGCCCTCTTTCTCACGGCGGGGGCCGCTCTCTTGCTGCTGCCCCATCGCCTCACGTCAATTGCGATGTGGGTGACCGATCGCCTTCCGCTGCCGGCACCGATGCGGTTCCGTGTCGCATCTGTCGCCGAACGCTTCGCCGGCGGTCTGGCCGTCTGGCGGCAAAGCGGGAAACTCGGCCTCCTGCTGGCCGCGTCGGTCGCGGCTGCGTTTCTCGAGATTCTTCGGCTGACCGCCGTGTTTGCGGCGCTGGGGCTGCGGGTGGGCCTGGTCGATGCCATGCTGGCATTCTGCGCCGCCAACTTGCTGGGGGCGGCGACGTTCATTCCAGGAGGGATCGGGATCACGGAGCTCTCCCTGGCCGGCATTATCACACTGGTGACTGCAATCGGGCCGGCGGCGACAGTCGCGGCCGCGGTGCTGCTGGACCGTGCGCTCTCCTACTATCTGATCGTGGCGTTGGGAGCGTTGATCCTGGTAGTCGCCTCTCGGAGGACGCCGGTCTCCGTCCACGATAGGCGATGAAGGTAATTACTGGCGGGGCCGCAAAATGGTCTACGGCATGAACAGGGGTGTGACGCGGTGATCCCGGAGACGGCGGAGGCCCAGCGGGAGCGGGAACGGTGCCCGGTCTGCCGCTCACCACACCGGTCGATGATTGAGCGGATGCGCCATGCCGAGCGTGCTGCGTATGCGGAAATCTATCGGATTCTACAGCCGGATGCCGGAATATCACTCCGCTGGCTGGTCCGGCACTTCACCCGGGGTCACGAGTTCCTCGCGCCCAGTGGCGATTCGAAGTTGCCGGGCTGGCTGGTCGAAGACGACAACGAACTGCAGCGCTATAAGCGGGAGCAGGGGTACTGCCGGACGATCGAGGACCTGTGTCCGCACGTCCCGGCGGGCACGATCAGCGCCTGCGAGATAGTCGCCCACCCGGAGTGCGAACGGTTCCGGCTGTATACACTGCGCGAGCGGCTCATCGATGCGGAAGTGCACAACGTCCCACCGCCGGCGGCGGCGCCGGCCGGCACAGAACGCGTCGCCCTCACCGAACCCCTCGTGCCCCAGCAGCGCGTTGAGGTGGAAACGAAATCCGGGCAGCAGCGCGGGATCTTCTCCAGCACGGTGCTGGCCATCGAGCCCTCGCTGATTGGCATCAGCATGCCCGCGCGCCTGCAGGAAGGGATGGCGCTCGTTGCCGGCGATCGCGTCACCGTATCCTATCAGGGGCGCGTCTCCAAGTATGTGTTTGAGACCGCGGTCCGATCCGTACGCGAGGGCCGGGTGGACCTGGAGCCGCCGGGAACGATCGGGATCGCTTCGCGACGCAGCCCGCGCGTACCCTTGCGGGACTCCACCGTGCGTGTGCGACGGGTAGAGCACGGGGGAGAGGAACTGGCCGGGACGGCGATGGACGCCAGCATGCAGGGAGTGCGGGTGGTGATGTCCACCGGACTCCCCCAGTGGGAACGAGTCCGGGTCACGGTGTCGCTCCCTGACGGTCCGCTGGACGTCGATGGCGAAGTGGTCCGCGTGGAGCGGCTGGGCACAGGTCAGATCGCCCACGGGATCTACTTTACAAGTCTCGGTCCGGATGATATTGCCCGCCTCCGGCGATTGGGAGGATGAACGACACGACGATGCGTCTCCAACCGGTTGTCGCCGTCCTGGCGCTAGTCGGTCTGTTTGCGATCTCGGTGCTGGTCGGATACGTCGGTGGGCAGGCGTTTCTCACCCCGTCAGCTCCAGCGCCCAGGCCGGCGCGTCCCGCACCGGCCTCGCCAGAACCGCAGGCGCCGGCACCCGCTCCTGGGCCTCCGCAGGCACCGGCCACGGGCCCGACCACGACACCAGCCAAGCCTGGGCCCGAGACGGGAGTGCTCTACCGCGTGCAAGTCGGCGCGTACATTTCCAGAGAGAACGCCGAGGCCAGGGCGGCCAAGCTTCGCGAGGAGGGGTTTGACGCCTACGTGACCCAATCCGGAACTCTCTACAAGGTCCAGGTGGGTGCATTTGCGATCCGCGAAAACGCTGAGCGCCTCGCCGGGGAACTGAAGGCGGCAGGATATGAGGTGCTCATTGCTCCTTGAAAAGTGAATTGTGAATAGTGAATAGTGAATAGTGAATAGTAACTACCCGAACCTCAGTCATCCTTCAACT
>VBAL01000084.1 GCA_005888595.1 Candidatus Segetimicrobium genomatis | reverse complement strand
CAGGAACTCATCAGCATTGATCTAAACCGCGTATTTGTGGCGGGGGTGATCTTCCTCGGGGGGGTGCTGCTCCTGCTTGTCCCGGCAACCGCCGTGCTCGCGGTCCTTCCCAGCGAGCATCCGCTCACGCCGGCGATCGCCCAGGCGGCCACATTCGTGCTGGCGTACCTGGTCTTTCTCGTCTACTATTGGCGCTTCGATATTGTCGCCTGGCTCCTCGGACTGCTGCTCCTCTGGTACCTCGGCTACAAGTTTGGGCTGCCGCTGCTGGCGCAGCGCGGAGTTCGCGGATACATACAAAAGTTCAGACGGCATGCCCAGACACAGCAGGAGAGAACCACGGTGTTCCGCATGGCCCTTCGCATACTCGGCCCTACCCAGGGGGCGATTCTCGTCTATTTCTTCGTGGCCCTCGTCCTCGCCGTGTCATTTGGATGGAGCCTGGCCAGAGAGCAGGTGTACTACTTCGTGGTCCCGGGGCAGCCCGAACGAGTTGTCCTGCGCATCTACGGGGACTCGATCATTCTTGCGCCCTTCGACCGGCACACCAGGCAAATTCTGCCGGAATACACCGTACTGCGGCGGACCATCGGGGCCATCACGCTGCGCGAGGAGCGCATCGGGCCGCTCACGGTGGCGCGCTGAATTCCGCCCCTCGCGCGTGCCGCGTCGATTTTCACCTATAATGGGCGCGGAGGGGTGCAGGGAACCTGGCTATCCGGGCGGTCTTGAAAACCGCTGGGTGGAAACACCCTTGTGGGTTCGAATCCCACCCCCTCCGCCAAAACGGCGTATCGGCCCGAAGGGTCGGTGCGGCGTTTTGGTTTGGGAAAGGGATTTGAACCCACAAGGGCGAGGGGGGTGCGGGGGAGCGTGAGCTCCCACCAGGTGGTAAAGGGGGCAGCGAGCGCTCTGCGAAATTTCAAGAAGAACCGATATGGCTCGCGAGCGATCCGGGGGACCTAGTCCCCCGGAGGAGAGAGCTGCGACTCCGATTCCCTCTGAGGGCCTCACAACTTATAGGCTCGCAGGAGTCATTTTGTGGAGTTTCACTAATCGGCGTACCCGCTCAATATTCTGCTGGGACCACTGACTCGTGCTCTTTCGCGGAGAGAAACGCTGCGCGTAGAAATTTTCATCGATTCTCTTGGCGGTGCTGTCGATCCAGCCGAAGCAAAGTGCTTCTTCAACAGCGTCGCCGTATGCGATGCGGGGTTTCCCCGTGTGTTGTTTTGCGTATACGAGCCAAATCTCTCGTTCTTTGTTGTGATGCTGTGAAAGCCACGTGCGCCAGGCCTTCCTATTGGTTACGCGTAGCGTCTTGCCCAATTTCATGATTCTCTCTCAATGGCTGTAACTGCGCTCGCTGTCGCCGCCCGTTACGACGTGAGAACCGCACCGTGGGGGTGGTGGGGCCATATATCCGAACCCTGAGCTACTCGCAACGCTCGGGTTCAGGGTAGACTCCGCGAGTGGTATATGGCTCGCCATGAACCGGAGCGAAGCGACTGGTTCGTGGCGGAGGGGGTGGGATTTGAACCCACAAGGGTGTTTCCACCCAGCGGTTTTCAAGACCGCCCGGATAGCCAGATTCCCTGCACCCCTCCGCGCCAATTATACGCGAAAACGCCTAAACGACCAGAGACGGTGTTCACCGTTCCACCGTCAGCGGCCCGATGCGCTCCTCGCGCAGCGTGATGGATCCGGCCGTTCGCCGCAGCACGGTGTATTCACGGAGGATCTGTCGCATCGGCCGGTCCAGCCGCGCCAGGACAATCGAGTCCCCGTAGATGCGCAGCACCACGCGTTCGGGCGACCCGGGGACCACAAAGTAGTACGCTCGCTCAGCGGCCAGGCGCCACCCGAAGGTAACCGAGAGGATCACCGCAATAAAGAAGTACACGAGGATGATCCCGGGGGTCGGGCCGAAGGTCCGCAGCATGATGCGGAAGAGGGTGCCGCGCGTCTGCCGGACCTGTTCGTGTGTGCTGTACTTGCGCACATATCCCGAGACGCCGCGCTGAGCCAGCAGCGGGACCACGAACTTGTAGACCAGGTACCATAGAAGCAGCACCCCGAAAATCCACGCGAAGATATCGAAGCGATCGTAGTAGATGAGGAAGACCAGGTACACAACCATCAAGGTCGCCGCCTGCGCGAGGGCCGGCGTCAGCGGGTGCTCGCCGGGGAGCAGGGCGAACACGACCGTCGTGACGATAAGCACGAGCAGTACGCCGCCGAGGAAGACGACCCCTGCGGCGAAGACCCGGTTGAGGTCGATGCTGATGAGCTCCTGGGGGAACCCGTAGGCGAGATAGTACCCATACTCAAAACCAAAGGCGAGCAAGTACGCCATCACGGGGATGGCGGCGAGGAGCACGCTCTCCGTCAGCCAGTTTCGCTTTTCGCCCGGCGTGATGCTCATCTCTGCGGCCGTTCCATTTCTGAGAACATTTCCCCTGCCGGTGTCACCTCCGCATGGTCTGACGCCCCACTTCGCCCGCTGCTACAATGGACGAAGTGGAGGCAGCACACGTCTGGGGAAGCGAGGCCGGCATGCAGGACACCAAACAGATGAGCGTACTGGATGCGATTGTCACCCGCCGCAGCATCCCCCAGTTTCAGCCGACGCCTGTCCCCCGGGAGATCATCCAGCGTCTGCTGGACGCCGCGGTGTGGGTGCCGAACCACCGGCTCACGGAGCCCTGGCAGTTCCATGTGCTGGGTGAGAGCGCCAAACGCCGGTTTGCGGAGCTCCGCCGCGATTCCCGGGCCGCGGCGATGCCGAACCCGACGGCTCCGGAAGTGAAACCCGCGCTGCAGAAGGTGGTTGAGGACACCGTCAGCACGCCGGTGATCATCATCGTGACGGCACGGGGACACGACGACCCGGAGCTGAAGGAGGAAAACTATTGGGCAGCCTTCGGGGCAGCATACGCCTTTATGCTCGGCGCCTGGAGCCTGGGAATCGGAACGTACTTCCGCAGCGGCCCCCTGCGGGACGCTCCCGCCCTGCGCGAGTTGCTGCGACTGTCACCAGACCAACGGGTGATCGGCTTCCTGTACGCGGGGTACCCCGCCACGGTTCCTCAAAAGCGCCGGACGCCGGCATCGCAGAAGACCGTCTGGCTTGACTAACAATAGTCTACCCGGTCTACCCGGTCTTCCCTGTCTACCCAGTCCACCTGAAGAATCCCGTTCCGAACGCGCAGTTGCAGTGGACCGGGAAGACCGGGAAGACTGGGTAGACTGGTTTCTCTGTATACTGATGGGGTAGGGTCGAGCGATGCCGGTATTAACGGAAATCGACAATCTCGTGCGCACTCTCGTCGACGACATCAAGACCGTCGCCGAGGCCAAACCTGTCGTGGTTGCCTTTAGCGGTGGCCTGGATAGCAGCGCGGTGGCCGCGCTGGCCAAGCAGGCGCTGGGCGCAGATGGTGTGCTCCTGGTCACCGTCAACATGGGCGTCTACAACTACCGCCGCGGAAATGAAATCGTGCTGGAGATGGCCGAGCAACTCGGGCTGCAGCAAAAGTGTCTCCTCGGTCAATACGTGCAGCATCGGGTTCAGGCCAACGGCCCCGCCTGCAACCGCTGCACCCGTGAGATCAAGCTCGGCATGGTGAAGGCGGTCGCGCGCGGCCGACTGGTGCTGACCGGCGCCAACCGGTCGGACACCTGGGGCAAGATGGGGATCAAGGTCTGCAATGGATACTACGCACCGCTGCTCGATCTGGAGAAGCCGCAAGTCCGTATGATCGCGGATGCTCTTGGGCTCGCCGTCCCGAAGATCGGCGAACATCCAGGCCGGGAAGGGTGCAAGCTCAAGCACCTGCTCAAGCCGCTGGCCGCACCCGAGTTTCATGGCCAGGCGGTCGCCGAGGCGAACGAAGTGCTCCTGACCCTGGTCAAGGAGGCGCGATTTCCGGCGGAGCTGGCCAACGTGAAGATCATCGGGCCGCTGTCTCGCAACATCGCCCTGGTGAACCTGCGGCCGGCGCCTCCGGCGGATCTCTCGGCCCGCATCACAGAGGCGTTGCTCCGGCTTTCCGTCATCAGTGAGGTGCACATCGTGGACCGGCCGCTCACGCTGGTGGCGAAAGCCGGCCCGGCGGTCGCCGGGGATCCGCACGCTCGCTACTGGCTGCAGCACGGCCGGCTGCAGCCCGACTTCGCCCAGCCGATTCAGGTGGAGTGGCTGCCGAGTTCGAACGCGCGGTTGCACACGTTCCACGTAGTGGATTTCCGCCCCCAATCCCGCAGTTAGCTACCTCAAGCAAGCGTCCCATCATTACGCGACTTTTCCGCCTCCCGCATCTCGAGTATTGCCTATGGGAAGGGAGGGCATCCTATGAAGATTTCCGGTGCGTTGATGGAGGCCATCGTCGGCCTGCTGCGCGGCATCGGGTTGCTGCAGGATCCACAGCAGGAGGTCGACGTGCGGCGCCAGTTGTCTGAGCTGGAGAAGGCGCAGGCGGACGTCTGGGTAGATTTCGTCCGGGCTACTTCGCCAAATGCCGGACGCGTCTACGTGTGGGCCAACAGCATCATTGCTCTGGTGCGGCCGGCGATCTCGACCCTGATCGTGGGCGGGATGATCTTCGCCCCGTCGCGGATTCTCGACCTTGTCCGGACGTTCGGGGAGGCCGGTCCGGCGGGATGGATTGTCATGGCGCCGGTGATGTGGTGGTTTTTTGGTCGTGACGTCGGGAAAGTGCTGGCCATGAGATACGGCGGGTTCATCCCGGTCGGCAGTGGGGCAGCGGTGCCGGTCGAGCCGTCCGCGATATGGCACCTGCCGCGGGATCGGCGCGAGGGTATCGATCAGCGCATCGAGGAATTCGACGGCGGCACGAGCAGATCGGACGCCGGGGAGCGCAGGTTCGACCGGCCGGGGGATCGATGATATGATAGTTGACGGCCCAGAGCCATGTCCACCAGCGGCAGAGTGATCGGTCTGCAAATCCTCGTCGAGCACCGCGGGCAGCCTGAGCCGGTGCGTCGGGCCAAAGCCCTGGTTGATCTTGGGCTCGAAGGCGATGTGCACGGGAAGAAGAAGGCCGGGAGCCGCCGGCAGGTCCTCATCGTCGACCGCGCCACGCTGGAGGCCCTGGGCCTGCGGCCTGGCGACCTGCGGGAGCAGATCACCGTCGAGTTCCCCGCACTGGAAACATTGCCGTCCGGCACGCTGCTGTGCGTCGGGGAGGTTACCTGCGAACTCACCGGTCCCTGCGAGCCGTGCACGCACATCGGTCAGTCGCTCGGGGTGCCCGACACTGTCGCGTTTCAACAAGCGCTCCAAGGCCGCCGCGGGCAACTCGCCCGCATCGTCGCGGTTGACGGCGAAGGATTTATCCGCGTCGGCGATTCGGTGACCCTCCTCACGTCGAGCGACCTGACGCCCGTGTAGTTCCGCCCTCGCCCAGAGGGTGGTTTCCTCTCCGCGCAGAACGGAAAACACTGCGATCCCATTCGCTGTGTGTATGGGAAAAGGGGCACCAGCATGCGCCTGCAGGAGCGAGATCCCGAGATCTATCGCATACTCGCGGCCGAGCGCCGGCGTCAGCGCGAGGGCGTAGAGCTCATCCCGTCCGAAAACTACGTGTCGGAGGCCGTGCTGGACGCGATGGGCACGATTTTCACCAACAAATACTCAGAGGGGTATCCAGGACGGCGTTACTACGGCGGTAATGAGAACGTGGACGACGTCGAGCGGCTGGCGCAGGAGCGCGCCAGGCGGCTCTTCGGGGTGCCGCACGCCAACGTCCAGCCGTACTCCGGCAGCCCCGCAAATCTCGCCGTCTACCTCGCCACCTGCCAGCCCGGCGATCCGATCATGGGTCAGAATCTACCCGACGGCGGCCATCTCACACACGGCTGGAAGGTGAGCGTCACCGGGACCTACTACCGCAGCGTGCCCTACCACGTCAGGACGGACGGCTACATCGACGTCGACGAAGTATGGAGGCTGGCCCGCGAGCACCGGCCCAAGCTCATCTGGTGCGGCGCCACGGCCTACGTCCGGGAGTTCCCATTTGAGCAGCTCGCCGCCGTGGCCGACGAAACCGGGGCGTTCTTCGCCACCGACATCGCGCACATCGCCGGCCTGGTGATCGCGGGCGCGCACAAGAGCCCGGTGCCGTACGCCCACATCGTAACCACGACGACGCACAAGACGCTGCGCGGTCCGCGTGGTGCCATGATTCTCGTTACCGATAAAGGTCTGGCGAAGGATCCAGAGCTGGCTGAGCGTGTCGACCGCGCCGTCTTTCCCGGGCTTCAGGGCGGCCCGCACGATCAGACCACCGCCGCCATTGCCGTCGCGCTCGGCGAGGCGATGCAGCCGTCGTTTGGGGAGTACGGCCGGCAGGTCGTCGTCAACGCCAAAGCCCTGGCGCATGGCCTGTTGCGCTACGGGTTCAAGCTCGTCACGGGAGGCACCGACAATCACATGATGTTGCTCGACCTCACGCCCGGCGGTGCAGGACGCGGCGTGTTCCTGCAGGAGGCGCTCGACCGGGTCGGCATTACCGTGAACAAGAATACGATCCCCAAAGAGCCCTCATCGGCGTTCTATCCGTCCGGCATCCGGCTGGGCACGCCCGCTGCAACGACGCGCGGGATGCGCGAGCCGGAAATGTCTCGGATCGCGGAGTGGATCGCGGCGGTGGGCGAGGTCATTGAGGAGTTCAGGCTGCCGGAGGGGCGCGAGGAGCGCACCGCCACGCTGCGCGCGTTCCGCCGTTCCATTGAGGAAAACCGGAGGCTGGAGGCGTTGCGCGGCGACGTGCGCGAGTTTTGCCTGAAGTTCCCGGTACCAGGTACCTAGATAATCCGTATTTCCTTCTCCCCCATCGGGGGAGAGGGGTGTTTGCCCTGAACCGAGCCTGACGAGTGGTTCGGGGGTGAGGGGGGTTGTCTTGGCTCTCCGCGGCAAACGGCTGCTGATCACCTCAGGCCCCACCCGCACGCCCCTGGATGCCGTCCGCTACATTACGAACAAGGCCACGGGACGGTTGGGCGCGCTCATCGCCGAGGAAGTCATCCGGCGCGGCGCTCTAGTCACCTTCATCTACGGCCGGGGAAGCCAGACGCCGGTGCTGCGTGGTCCCCGCCTCGATCACCTGCAATTAGTCCCCATTGAAACCGTGGATGATCTCATCAGCGTCTTCAAACAAGAACTACCCAAGCGGTACGACGCGTTGATCCATCCCATGGCCGTCCTGGACTTCCAGCCGGATACGGTGCGCCCTTATAAGACCGGTTCGCAGGTTGAAGAGTGGGTCGTCCGGCTCGTGCCGACCCCCAAGGCCGTCAAGCTGGTGAAGGACCTGGCCCCAGATACTTTTCTCGTCGGCTTCAAGCTCGAAATTGGCAAGAGTATCGAGGAGCTGCGGCAAATCGCGTTTGACTTCCTCACGCGGAACCGGTGTGATCTCGTCATCGCCAACGACCTCCAAGAGATCGAAGGCGGCCGGCATACCGGCTACTTCATTACCCCAGACGGCAAGGTGAAGGAGTCGGCGGTGGGCAAGGAAGCGATTGCGCGTGCGCTGGCAGAGTACCTGGAAGGACATCTAGACTGAGGGAACCGGATCGCCTCAACGGAGAGGCGTGAATGCCGCGAGTACGCGGTGGTGCCGAAGGCGTTGTTGAAGCAGCCTGAGCAGTTGCGGGCCTGGCTCCTCAAAGCGTTCGTCCACGCGAAGGGTCTGCCGGCGAAAGCCGGAAAGGGTCGGTGAGCACCGGTGAGAGCGGCACACTTCAGTCCGAGGTTGTTCCAATTCTTCCGCGAGTTGGAAGCGCACAACGAGCGCGCCTGGTTCGAGGCGAATCGGGGACGGTACGAGACCGACGTGAAGGAGCCGATGCTGCGGTTCATTGCAGACCTCGGCAAGCCGCTCCACGCCATCAGCTCCCATATCGACGTCGACCCCCGGCCGGTCGGTGGCTCCATGTTCCGTATCCACCGGGACATCCGGTTCTCCAAGGACAAGAGCCCGTACAAGACCAACGTGGGCGCCCACTTTCCTCACGCTCGGGCCGGCAAGGATGAGAGCGCACCGGGCTTTTACCTTCATCTGGAACCCACGGACTGCGTGGGCGGGGGAGGGCTCTGGCATCCCGATTCGACAGCCCTGAAGAGAGTACGCGATCGCATCGTCGCACGCACGAGAGAGTGGAAGGCGATTCGGGCTGCGGGGGTTTCGGTTGAAGGAGAGTCCTTGAAGCGTGTCCCTCCCGGATACAGCCCGGCGCATCCGTTTGCGGAAGACCTAAAGATGAAAGATGTGTATGTCATGGAGCGGTTTTCGGAGAGGGACGTCTGTGCCCCAGACTTTATGGACACGTTTGTGGACGCCTGCCGCTCCGCCGCGCCCCTCATGAAATTCCTCACTCAGGCCGTGGGTCTGCCCTGGTAGCGAGCCGCCGCCCGCCGGTCGGCAAACTCTGGAAGCTCGACCCGCGGCAGACGGCCCTCGATCTCCGACCTGTGAGGTTCCAGCCACGGCGGCAGCACCAGCCGGGCGCCGAGATCCTCCGCGGATTCATCCACCATGAACCCCGGGCCATCGGTAGCGATCTCGAAGAGCACGCCGCCGGGCTCGCGGAAATAGATCGAACGGAACCAGAATCGGTCGATGATCTCGCTGATTGGCACGCCCATCTCGCGGATCTGCTGCCACCATTGCCGCTGCTGCTCGTCATCGGGCGTGCGCCAGGCCACGTGATGGATCGTTCCGACCGCCACCCTACCGCGAGGCGCGCTCGGCGTGGCGGTCAGATCCAGCCAGGCCCCGGAACCACCGGGACCGACGCCAAACCGCCTCCGCCCGGCCGTCTCGCCCGCCGGTCGGAATCCGAGCTGCCGTGTGAGAAATGGAATCGTGGGATCCTCAGTCGCTTCGTTGATCGTGACCCCGTGGATCCCGCGGATCGCAAACTCCGCCGGGACGGGGCTGTCGGCCCAGGCTCGCCACTGCCGCGATCCGGCATCCGGTGCCGCCACCAGTTCCAGCGCCTGCCCGTGAAAGTCCGAGAAGGCGATGACTTCCTCATCGAAACGAGGCCTGGGGCCTTCGAACGCGATGCTGTGGTCGGCCAGTCGCTTGCTCCAGTACCCCAGCGTCGCCGTGGGGATCGCGAGCGCCACGGCGCTCGCCTGCCCGGCGCCTTCCCGTCCGTGCTGAGCTCCAGGCCAGGCGAAAAACGTGAGGTCGGTGCCGGGGCTCCCGATGGCGTCAGCATAGAAGAGGTGATAGGTGCCCGGATCGTCCTGATTCACCGTGCGTTTAACCAGCCGGAGGCCCAGCACACCCACATAGAAGTCCACGTTCTCCTGCGGGTCTCCCGCAATCGCCGTGACGTGGTGAATGCCCTGTAATGTCCTCGCGTTCATGTCAGACCACCCCTCGCGCGTACGTCGCGACTTCCATTGTACGCGTAACTTCCCATTAGTAAGTATTGTAACCCTCCGGCCTCTTCCTTGTCAAGCCCTCGATGAGTCATGGATTCGTCGGGAACGGCCCCCCGTCCGCGGCGGTGGGAACGTGGCGAGCAGTCCGTCCGCCTCGACCTGGAAGAGCGCCTCGGCATCCGGCAGGCCGGACAAACGATGCCGGCCGAGGCTGCGGAAGCGGAGACCGGCCGGCATCGATGCTCCGACGGCTTCCGTGGTCTCGCCGGAGATGACGATCTGACCCCCATGGGCCACGGCGCAGACACGGGCTACAGTGTGGACGGGCAAACCGATGTAGCCGAAATCGGTGAGGGTGGGGCGGCCGCTGTGGATCCCGATGCGAACCCGCACTTCGAGTTCGTCGCGCCGGGTCCGTTCGCCGAGCGCCCGCTGGATGGCCGCTGCCGCCTCGACGGCGTCGACGGCGCGCTTGAAGACGGCGAAGAACTCGTCGGCGCGGACGTCGATCTCGCGGCCGCCTGCGCGGAGGACCGCCGCACGCAACCTGCGACGGACGCTACTGAGGAGGTCTCGATATCGATCGCCCAGCCGGCGGAGAAGGGCGGTAGAGCCTTCGATGTCGGTCATCAGGAGCGTGACAAACCCTTTAGGGAGCGGGGCAGCATGAGTAGCTTGTGCCCGCGCCGAGTGCAGCTGGCCGGTAATGAAACCGATGGGGACGATGCCGTACTTCTTGGCTGCGTTCAGCAGCCGCTTGCGGGCGCGCTCGCGCGCAGGATCGTTCTCAAAGTCCACCTGGTTGAACCGGGCAAGCGCATTCCGCACGTGAGCTTCGTCATTGATGGGCAGTCGCCGCCGGCCGCGCGAGTCGACGTAGGCGAAGGCGCGCTTCGGAAGGCTGGCCCGCTTGCGGGCGTCAAGACGGGACATGTTCCAACATTAATCCTCTGCTCCGGCCGCGTCTACGCGTCTTTCAAGCAGGCGTCTGGATTCTGCCGGTGAGGTCGATGCGCCGCCAGACTCCGGCATTGAAACGGAAGGCCAGGACCGCCGCAAGCAGGCCGATGTACACAATCAGCCACAGCGTCGCGGCGACGTAGCCGCCATCAAGAAACCTCAGCGTAAGGTAGACGCCCGGGACAAATACCACCCACGCCAGCGTGACGCGGGCCCACATGGAAAACGCCGTATCGCCGGCGGCCCGGAGGGCCTCGGTGAGGGTCATCGACACGGAATCGAACAGTTGCCAGCAGGCGGACAGCATGAGCATCGTCGTCCCGATCTCAAGCAACTCCGGGGTCGCCGTCCGCTCATCGATGAACGGGGCCATGAAGAGCCTGGGAAACGCCAGGTACGCGAGCCCGACCGTTCCCTGCCAGACCCCGACCACTTTGGCGGTCATCTTCACCAGCGGCGGAACGTCCGAGTGACGCGAGGCGCCGATGGCCTGACCGACCAGAATCGCCCCGGCGCTGGCGATGCCGAAGGCCGGCATGAACGAAACCGAGTTGATCTGGATGACGATCATCAGCGCGGCAAGCGTCGTGGTTCCGAGTCCTCCCATGAGCACATTGACGAAAAAGCTGAAGGCGAGGAAGTCGAAGAACCAGTTCATCCCCACGGGGAGTCCAAAGCGCAGCGTGCGGGCGAATTCATGCCAGGCCAGACGGACGCGGCCGGGCACGCGGACCGCGCCGGCGCCGTTCAGGAAGAGTGCCAGAAAAATAGCGAATGCCGCGCCGGTAGACAGGGCGCTCGCCAGCGCGGCACCCTTGACGCCCAAAGCCGGTGCGCCGAGATTGCCGTTGATGAAGACCCAGTTCCCGAACACGTTGAGGCTCATGGCGGCCAGGCTGACTCCCATCGGCAGCCGCGTATTGCCGAGCCCGCCATAGTAGTTGGCCAGGGCCTCGATCCCGACGGCTGCTCCGCCCGTCAGCAGCCGCACCTGGAGGTAATCGCTCATGAGGCGATGGACCTCGCCGCGGTGTCCAATCGCCCGCAGGAAGTCGGGAACGCCCGCGATGACGGCGATGCACAACACCTGTGCGAGCAGCGCCACGCCGAGGCCGTACCATCCGTAGCGCCGCGCGCCGGCGGGATCCCGTTCACCTGTGAACTGCGAGGCGAAGCTCGAGACGATGAACACCAGACCCATCGGGAGGATGAGCAGGTTGAAGACGTTGACGGCTCCCGTCGTCGTGGCGGCGATGGCGGCCTCGCCGAGGTGGGCCACCATGATCGCATCCGTGACGCCGACGACGACCTGACTCGAACGCGAGACGACCACCGGCCATGCGAGCCGGAGCAGGCTGCGCACCGTAGGAGGCATCGGCCCTGTCGGGTCTGGTTGTCCCGGCGCCGGTACGTGCGCGTCTTCGCGAGCGTGGATGGCGTCCAATGATGTCGGCTTAACCAGGGAGGCAGATCAGCGCTTCCACGCCGCGCGCGAACGCACGCGGCGGCCAGGAAATCTCCAGCGCCTGCCAGGTCTGTCCCGCATCCGCCGTGCGGAATACGCCGTGGTTATTGGCTGCATAGATGACGCCCGGCTCGCCGGGGTGCGCTGCGAAGCGGTTTGCGATCGTGCCCCTGGCGGGAGGCAGTCCTTCCATCGCGAGTGCGAACGGGCGTCGCGCGCTCTTCCGATACACAGAGGCGTCGGCGTTGCGGGGGCTGTACGCCACCCATGGTCCCGACGCCGCCGACACGATGACGGTGTCCGGATCTGCCGGATCGATCCCAACGCCTACGAGGTAGCGGTGCTGCAGTCCATCGACCTGACGCGACCAGCTCTCGCCGGCATCATGGCTCTCGAAGTAGCCGTCGCCCGCCGCCGAATACACGCGGGCCGGCGCCATCGCGTGTGTCGCCGCGGTGTGCGTGTCGATGGGTCCTCCTCGAACGCGGTCCAGCCATGACCTGCCGCCGTCGAGCGTACGCACAAGCGCGCCGGCTTCGATCGCCACGAATACTCTCCCGGCAACCGCGGGGTCGGTTTCGATCCACCGCACGTGGTGGGTCTCGGGGCGCGGCGGGAAACTCCATGATTGAGAGGACGGGAGCGCCCGCAGCCCTGACAGCTCGCCCCATGTTTCTCCTCCATTGTCGGAGCGAAAGACTGCGCTGGGCTCGGTGCCCGCATACACGATCCCGCGTTCGGCCGGACTGACCGCCACGGCGGTGATCTCAGCGTGCGAAATGCCCGCTCCGACCGGATCCCAGCGTTCGCCGGCATCGTCGCTGCGCCACAATCCGCTGCCCCACGTCCCGCAATACACTCGCCCGCTTTGGTGTGCATCAACGGCCAGGCACTCGGGAGATTTGTCCCGCAGGTGCTCCTCCACCGTCCACTGCGAGGCGCGGCGGGCGATCAGCAGCGCACGATCTGTCGCGATGGCGAGAGAGATCACGCGGCACGGCTCCGGATCGGCACGACTTTCCAGCGCAGATATGCCGTGAGGACAACTAACATAAGCAGGTTCACAGCGGAGATCGCGCTGGGCACCTCGTTGCGGCCGATGTGGAAGATGGTGGCGCTGGCCATCACGACCGTCAACCCGAGGGCGGCGAGGGGGGTTAACCACGGCAGAATGCGCGTCAGCGCGGGCAGCACCAGGCCGATCGCTGCCAGGATTTCCGCGATGCCGATGAACTGGCGGAACCCTGGGTTCAGTCCCGACGCCGCAATCGCTTCAGCCCAGGCGGCCGGCGGGCTGGCGAAGAGCCAGCCGTGGAAAAGGTATTGAACGGCAAGAAAGATCTGGATGAACCACAAGAATGCGTTCAGACTGGTGGTTCCCGGCGCCATCGGGACGCTCCTGGGATCCATGAGAGATCCTCCTTATTGCGGATGAAAGATTTTCATGCCTGTTGGGCGCGAACGTGCTCTGCGCCGAGCCCGTCGTTTATCGTGCGACGGGTTGCGGCCGCGAGCCCGCCTCCGCCAGCCGCCGCTTCGCCTCCGCCACCAGGTCCGCTGAAAGCGGTCCCCGCACCGCGGCGTCCAGGTTGGCCTGCAGGTGTCCCACATCCCGCGTGCCCACGATCGTCGTATCCAGGTCCGGGTTCGACAGAGTGAAGCGCAG
>VBAL01000210.1:3025-3730 GCA_005888595.1 Candidatus Segetimicrobium genomatis | reverse complement strand
ATGCTGGTGCTCCTGCAGGGTTACGTTGACGACCCAAAACACGTGCAGCACGGCGACCGCCCATGCACCCAATGTGATGGCGACGGCAGACAGGGTGACGATTCGTGACACGCGGGTGTTCTCCGGTAGGCAAGATCCGACACTGCGTCGGCTCGCGAGGTCCCGCGGAACAGTTCAAAGCCTGTGCCATGCTCTGCCGTCGGTTTTTCAATAGTTACCGCCGAGCACAGGCCATCATGGCGTCAGAAGGTTGCCAGGCCGTCATGCATGACCCCGCCGGTGCGAACAATTTACGCGTGCGACACGCCATGAACGAAGTTGCCGCGGTGGGGAATTCTCAGGTGTGATGCGGGGCGCCGTCCTGAAGGCATTCTTCAGGAACGAGATCCCGACAATAAAGACAGACGGCCGCATTTCTACGCGCACGCGGCCCTCGCCTGCTCGGCGATCGCGCGAGCCGCTCTCCGACATCTCCGAGCCCCACTAGGGCCATCCATGAGAACTGTCCTTGGAGTCAAGGGCGTCGTCGCCGGAGATCTTGGGTTCCGGACCGGACGTGGTGGAAGACGCAATCGCAGAATTGGCTCAGGAGCGACGATCGCGGCTGAGCCATATCGGGATAGCCCCTGAAATTCCTGTTCTGACCGCCAGCTATGACGAGGGGTGTCCCGGCGGCAACCGTCCACCAGCCATCCATTCGCGCAC
>VBAL01000210.1:0-2993 GCA_005888595.1 Candidatus Segetimicrobium genomatis | reverse complement strand
CGGTCAGGCGACGACCATGAATGATCTCGAGCACGCCCGCACTGGAACGAGTGCCGTGGGACGCACGCGCGCTCGCGCGTTACCCGGCGGAGACCGACGCCGGCAGGCGGCCGCGGCGCCGAAATTCGGCGTAGTCGAGGTGGTCGCGCAGCATGATGAAGAGGCGGACAAGGAGCTTGCGCGTCAGCGCGCCCTGGCCTTCGCGCGCCCGCGGCGGTGGTGCAGTGTGAAGTAGGTGCGTTTGAGATCGGCGTCGAGCCGCGCCGCGTGGGGGGCCGCCTGGCCGAGGACCCAGCGGAGCAGGGAGCGGCCCTGTTTGGTGATATGGCCGAGGCGATATTTGTCGGCGGAGGCATGGAGGCTCGGGGCCAGCCCCACATAGCTCACGACGTGCTTGGTGTCGGCGAAACGCGTCACAGGGCCAAGGACGACCACCGTGGCGAGGGCGGTCAGCGGGCCGACGCCGGGATGCGTGAGGAGGCGTGGGGCATCGGGATGGGCCAGGGCGGCGGTGGCGATGGCGGCATCGAGCTGCTGGATCTTGGTGTGAAGGGTCTCGAGCAGCTCGAGGCTGTGGTCGCGTCGCTGCGCGGTATAGGGCGGCAACGGGAGCGCTTGCAGCTGCGCCAACCCAGCGTGCCGGAGGAGCTTGGAGCCGCGCGCCAGGCGCTGATTGAGCGCGACCGCGTGCAGGCCGTTTTTGAGCATGGTCTGGATCCGGACGAGTCGCCGACGGTGAGTGAGCAGAGCGCGCCGGTCCCGCGTGGCGGGATCGGGCACCCAGACAGTCGGGAACCGATCGTGCCGGAGCAGGTCGAGGAGGTGTCGAGCGTCGCGCTGATCGGTCTTCGTCTTGCGGACGACCATGGCGCGAATCTTCGCGGCATCGCCGACGAGCACGGTGTGCCCGAGGCGGTGCATGAGGGCGTGGAACCAGATGGCGTAGCCGGTGCTTTCAATGCCCACGGTGACCGGACGGGGCAAGGCGGCCTAGAACTCCTCGACGGCGCTGCCCTCGAGGACCAACTGCCGCTCATGCGTTTCGCCCGTCTCAGTGTGGAGTGCCGCAACCTGCTGCTTCCGCGTGTGGAGATCACAGCCAACGAGTGTCATGAGGGCGACCTCCTGTTTGAAGGTGTGGTAACGGTCCCGCACACTGAGCCTACTAACAGCGGGAGACCGTTCTCATGACATCAGTGATGGACCGGCGCACCCAGCTGGCGGCAGTACTGCATTTCTGGACTCGTTTCTCGGCCAGATCCTGTGCGGGAGTGTTGGACATTGATGCGCGGCCAGCCAGGGGCGATGAGCGGAGAGAGCGAAGCCTCGGCCAAAGAATCGATCCAAAAATCGGCTTCCAGCGCGAAACTAGTCTACATGGCTAAACCACGCCCCGAGAAGAAGCGCGAACCGGCAGAGCCCACCGCCAAGGTCCTCCCGATGGAGCTTCAGGTCGGCGATCGCCTCGCCGACGAGACTGGCGAGTGGGAAGTCATAGCCCCGCCGTACAGCACAGCGGGCGGAAGGGTCGCCCACGCGCGCGTCCAGAGAATCGACGAGCCCGCCAGTTGGGAGATACGAAGTTGGGACGTCTCCAAGCGGATCAGCGTGAAGCGCGTCGGCTGAAGAGGCAAGCGATGGTGCGGCTGCGACAAACTTTGCTGATCGCCCTTTGCTGATCGCCGCGCTCTCCACGCTCACCTCGGCTGCAACGGCCTCCGCCGAGCGCACATGGGTCCTGTGGGCGGTGGGTTAATCGCCGGGACTATCGTAAAAGTGGTGGCCCCAACGGGATTCGAACCCGCGTTTAGTGACGGTCGCGTTTTCGCCAAGCTTTTCAACTGACTCCGTCTCGCTCGACTCAAGAACTTTCGACGCGACTAAAACACGCACGACAGAATCGGTCCTCAACCGGTCGCGCTCCTCGGTTCGATGCTAGGAGCAATTGGCCGCGCGGTAGAACCTCTTAGCCCGCCTCCTTCACCGCCGGAATCTTCCAACTGCCGTTGAGAATCGACGGATCCTTTTCCTTCGGCCAGTACAGTCGCATCATCAGGATGAACTTGTCCTTCGGCACGGGCAGCCAGTTCGCCTCCTTGTCCTTGCCGGGCGACCCGCGTAGCTACTTGCGCACGGTTTGGCTCTGGTAGCCTTTCGCGATCATGCAGTCCTCCACGAACGTCGCCAGTTGTGCCCTGCGTTCCACGCCAGACGGACGCTTCGGATTTGGGTAGCGAAGGGGTTGCTTCTCCGCCTTTACAGTGCAGTCGGCGAGATCCTCTTGCTGTTCAGCTGCGTTCCGCGTTGGATTGACGAACACATGGTGCGAGGCGCACCCGACAATCAGAAGAAGCCCCTCCGATGGCGACGACGCTGTCACGCATTTTTGTCCCTCGCCGAAGGAGTCCCCAGAGACGAATGATCCGGTTGTAGGTCGGCTCGCGCCGTTCTCGCATGACGTCGGCTCCTCTACACCAGGCCGAGGGGCGACAGTTCACCCTCCGGAGGAGGGCGGTCGAGCACCCTGCCTCTCACGAGGGGCCCGCTGCGCGCGCGGTGCTCCTCGCGCGCGAGCGGCGGGTGGCAGCTTCGAACCGAGCAGCGGACGTGACACTCAGAATCGCAGAATCACATCCAGTCCGCCCATCCACAAGTGGCTCGCGCGGCCCAGATCGAACGCCTTGTCGTCGTAGGAGTGGTAGTACCCGACCTCCGGACGGATCGCGATCGAATCGCTAAACTGGTGCGTCCAGCCAATCGTGTGGCTGCTGTAGTTCGTCGTGAAACCGGTCCGCATGCCCTGCGCGTCCCGCCACCACTCGTTGCGCAGCGTGAAGAAGTTTCGCGGATTGACCGCGTACATCGTGTAGTTGAGGATGCCGTAGGCCTTGCTGAGCCGGGGGATGTCCGCGCCGATGCCGCCGCCTCCGCCGAAGGACCGAACAGGACCGATGCTCGGAGTACCGCCCAGCACGGCATCGCGTTGCCACATG
>VBAL01000209.1 GCA_005888595.1 Candidatus Segetimicrobium genomatis | reverse complement strand
GTCGTGCGGAAAGATCCGAACTCGAGCGGGAGTGAGACGGAGATCCAGACGCAGATGAAGCTGCTCGCCGGTCTCCAGGGCGACTTGAACACCGCGGTGGACATGATCAACCGGATCGAGCTGGTGCGGGGCCAGCTCCAAGACTTGCGCTCGGTCCTGCCGGCGGACATCCGGGCCGGTGTCGACTCGCTGGAGAAGAAGTTCAGCGGCGTCGAGGGCAACTTGCTCGACCTCCGGCTCACGGGCCGGGGGCAGGATGACGTCCGCTGGCCAACCATGCTCGCGGGACAGATCGGCTATCTGGCGCAGGGGATCGCCAGCTCGGATTTCGCGCCCACGACTCAGCAGACCGAAGTATTTCAGTTGCTCGAAGGTCGGCTCAAAACGGTCGGGACACAGCTCGACGGGCTTCTGAATCAGGACCTGGCCCAGTTCAACGCGCTGCTCAAGCAGCGGAACATCGGGAACGTGGTGCCGGACCGAAGGACAGCCGTCTGAGGAACCGCGTGAGCCGGCTCTCCGCGCTGTGCACGTCCGGGCCGAGATAGTCGCCGCGGGCCTCCGTGAGCGCGGCGTGTAGCGCCTCGCGCTGCTCCGCCGCCCGCGCCCACAACGAGGCGACGTCGGGGGCGCGCCGCTCCAATAGCTCCGCGGCGAGCCCGAGCATTTGTCCTGCAAACGTCACGTAGGCGTGGATCATCCCGCGCCCGGCGCCGCGGCGTGCCACCCACTCAGGGAAGCAACCCGCCCACCACAACGCGAGGGCGGCGGAGTCGGCCGCCCCTTCCGCCTGGGCCACCGTGCTCGGGGGCAGGGAGGAGACGAACCGCCACCACACCGCCACCCCGTTCTCTCCTCGCGCGACGACACGCACCGCGCGCGAGGTGGCGAACACGACCGGCAACGTCGCCGTATAGTCGGCGAGCTCGACGTCGGTCACGCCGCGGACGCGGAGCTCGGCGCGAATGGGAATGTACCAGAGGAGCGTCAGGGGCAACGGCGCCGGCGCCCCGCCGCGGCCGCGCACCGCTTCGAGCGCGACCGGCGAGTCGAGCACGGCATCCACATCGCCGCCCTCGAGCGCTAGCTCAGCGCTGCGGCCTGCCGCGACATCCAGGCGCGCCATCTCGTCCACGAGACGGCCGAGATCGCCCCGAGTCAGCAGGCGATGGATCATGGGTGTGATCATGCTTCCTCCCCGCAGAAACCGAGGCAAACTTGATGCCGGACATCCATGTGGCTGCGGCTCAACACATTACGCTGGGGACTGGTGCGCTCCGGAGCGGACATTGTGGTGCGGAACGCAGCACTCCGACACGGCGCTGCCATGTGAGGAGGCTCACACCCGTGAGGGGTCGGCTGACCGACGCGCTTCCCCTATGACCCGTGGCGCGCGCGCGGCAGTTGTGTGCAACCGGGGAAGCCACTCGGCCTTGCGAGAGGCCCTGCCGCTCTGGTCTGAACCTTGCCCCCTAGCTATGAGGGCAGCCGTGCCCCACTAGGAGGCAGGATCATGGACAAGTCGGCAACGTGGACGGGCCTTTCGGGGCTGCTGGCCGCCGCGTTGCTTGCCGTCGGCTGCACTGAGTCCGTCGGTCCCGCGCGCCGCGGGCCCGGAACCCCCCAGTTTGACGTCGCGGCGAACGGCATTGCGCTTGATCAGGTGAACGGCACGCTCCCCGAGCAGGGGACGGCGCTGCTCAAGGGGTTCAACCCCACGAACCCGCACCTCGGCGACGCGATCATCGTGACCTTCTTCTGGGTCGGCTCGACCAACACCAACATCATCACCTCGGTGACCGATCACTTGGCCGACGGGACGGCGGTCGGCAACACCTACACCCCCGTCGAGTTCGTCTCGGCGGGCGGCATCTCGATGGCGACGTATGTCGCCACGAACGTGCAAAACTTCCCCGAGGGGACGTTCCCGAGCGGCGAGAAGATTCTCGTGGTGCAAGCGGACCTGGCATCATCGACTCAAGACGGCGGGATTATGATGTCCGCGTTTACTGGCGTGAGCACCGTGGCTGCGCAGGCAATGGGCGGGCATAGTAAGGCGTTCGGCTCCGGCTCCTCGTTTCCCACGGTCGCCGATCCCGGCGCGCTTGCGATCGACGCGAACGCGCTTGCCTACGGCGTCACGATGTCGAACGCCGTGGTTGGTGTCGACCCCCCCGTGGGCTTTACCACCATCACTGTGTTGTCCGACGCCGCAGTGGTGACCGAGGCCAACTACGCGGTGCAGGCCAACGCGGGCTCGGTCGATCCGCAGTGGAGCTGGTACTTCAACTCGCCCAGCACGTGGCTGGCAACCGCGCTCGTGCTCAACCCGCCGTCCCCTGCTCCCGGCAACCTGACTGTGACGACCAGCACCACGGGCTCGAGCCTCGATCCCGACGGCTACACGGTGACGGTGGACGGCGCCCTGAGCCGAGCGATCGCGATCAACGGCAGCGTCACGTTCACGGGCCTCTCGGCGGGCAGTCACAGCGTCGCGCTCTCCGGGGTGGCGGCGAACTGCGTGGTCAGCGGCGGGAACTCGAAGACCGCCACGGTACCCGCCGGCGGAACGGTCACGGCTTCCTTCACGGTGATCTGCTCGACGACCAGCAAACTGACGGGCGGCGGTAAGCTCGGGGACGGGCGGAACTTCGCCAGCTTCGGCTCGGAGGCGAAGCAAACGGGCGGCGAGGTCGAGTGGGTGCAGCACTGTCTGGACGGCGTGCAGGCCGGGTCTTCTACGTGCCCGATTGGCAACTTCACCTTCCACGGCACGATGACCGTCGGCAGCTACGGTGCTGTCACCGGCTCCCCCAGCTGCCGCACATGGTCCGGGACGGGCACCGTTAACGACAAGGACATTCCCTCGAAGAGTGGCACGTACTCGTTCACGGTGAACGCGGCGTGCGATAACGGGGAGCCCGGTCGCGGCACTGATTTCATCGACATCACCATCGGCGGCTACCA
>VBAL01000208.1:3412-6985 GCA_005888595.1 Candidatus Segetimicrobium genomatis | reverse complement strand
CGGTGCTCCTGGCCGGCGGCCATTTGCTCCTGCAAGACGTGCCCGGTGTTGGGAAGACGGTGCTGGCCCGAGCACTGGCGCGATCCATCGGCGGGACATTCAAGCGGATCCAGGCGACACCCGATCTCCTCCCGTCCGACATCACCGGCGGCATGGTGTATGACGCGGGGCGCGGGACGCTGCGATTTGTCCCTGGTCCCGTATTTGCCAACGTCGTCCTGGCCGATGAGTTGAACCGAGCGACCCCGCGCACGCAAGCGGCATTCTTGGAAGCGATGGGGGAGGCTCAGGTCAGCGTCGAGGGCACGGCCTATCCTCTGCCGCAACCGTTCTTCCTGATCGCCACGCTGAATCCCATGGAGCATCATGGAACCTATCCGCTGCCGGAGGGACAGCTGGACCGCTTCCTGGTCTCTATGTCGCTGGGCTATCCGCGGCTGGACGACGAGGTCGAGGTCATCGTGCGCCAGCAACTCACGCATCCACTCGACTCCCTGCATCCTGTCGTCACGCCGGCCGACCTACTCAGCTGGCAGCGGGACGTACGCGCGGTACGGGTGGACCGTTCGCTGATGTCTTACGCGGCGGAGATCGTTGCCGCGACGCGTACGCATCCCGAGGTCGCACTCGGCGCCAGCCCCCGCGCCTCGGTCGGGTTGGTGCGTCTGGCTCAGGCGTGGGCGTTGCGGGACGGCCGGGAGTTCGTCCTCCCCGACGATATCAAGCGGCTGGCGCCCCATGCCCTGGCCCACCGCCTCATGGTGCGCTCCCGGACCGTCTCCGCGGTGGCGGTGGTGGAGGATATCCTGTCGGGCACACCAGTACCGGTGCTCTCCCAGTGAAAATGGTCTTCCCAGTCTTCCCAGTCTTCCCGGTCTCCCTGGTCTTCTCGGTTTTCACGCTCTCAAACCAGCGGCCTGGTCCTTCTGCGCAAGCGGTGAACTGGGGAGACTGTGTAGACCGGGAAGACTGTGTAGACGCCGTTCGAGCGAGAGCATGAGGCCGACGGGCGACGCGGTCGCGGTCGGCGTCCTCGCTGTGCTGTTGTTGTTTATCGCCGTCAACCTGCAGGCCGGCTGGGTCTACGCGGTCGACGCGCTGCTGATTGGGTTGCTCGCGGTGGGCTGCGTGTCTGCCGCTCTAGGCATTCGGGGGTTGACGGTGGAACGGACGATGCCATCCGAGGCGTTTGAGGGCGACCCCGTCACAGTGAGGCTGCGGGTGCTGGTCCGGCGCGGCCGCCGTTTCTTCATCGCACTCCACGATGCTGTTCCTGGTCTGACGCCTGGAGCGGTACGGATCCCAGTCTGCGATTCTCGCCATCCAGCCGCGCAGTCCTACCAGACCGTGGCGCTGCGTCGTGGCGTCTTCATGGTAGAGCGGATCGACGCGCGCTCGTCGGGCCTGGCCGGTTTGTTTGTCTTCCGCCGCCGCCTGCGCTCGCCGGGCGCGATGACGGTGTTCCCTCGGTACTGGGTGCTGGCAGATTTCCCTGTGCCCGGGCGCACCGGGCCCGACATCACATCGGTCCCCCGGCCGGACCGCAACGGGTTGGAGGTGGCCGGCGTGCGCGAGTTTCGCGACGGTGATAACCTGCGCCATGTGCACTGGCGCAGCACCGCCCGGCGCGGCACACTGGTCGTCCGTGAGTTTGAGCACGAGGCTGCTGATGCGGTCGCGTTGCTGATCGACACGCGGGCGGAGGTGTACGCTGCCGATGGCAGTGGACAGGCGTTCGAGGATCTGGTGCAGGCGGCAGCGTCGATCGTTCATTCGGTGACTCGGTCGGGCCGCCCGGTAGAACTCATCGGCGCACGCGGGACGCAGGTCGACACCGCCGTGGTTGGATGGGCGCAGGCGCTGCACTGGCTGGCCCGCGTTCAACCCCACGGCATGCTGTCACCCCTGGACGTCTACCGGTCGGCCGTCGTGTCCGGGACGCCGGTCGTGATCTGCACCGCGGACCCGGACGCACCGGCGGGTCTTGCGCAGCAAGGCGTACCGGTCGCGGCGGTGCTCGTCGACGTCGTTTCGTATGCGGAATCTCCCCAATCAGGCGGACCGTTGCGCGGGGGATCCGTCACAGCAGGTGATGTGGATACAGGAGAATGGGACAGTCGGGTAGATTCGGACGCCGGCGAGATGGTGTTGCGCGCACTCGGCGTGCCGGTCGCGGTGCTGCGTCACGGGGCGGAGGTGGGGGTGTGTCTAGCCTCACTCAGTCCGTAACCCGCGCCGCCCCGCGCCGGATGATGCAGCGCGTCGCCCGCCGGTTCTCGCGACCCGCGGAAGACTCTCTCGCCGTCCGTGTTGCCGCGCTGCTGGCGGTCCTAATCGCCGTGCCATGGCGTGAGCTACCTGCGCCGGCGGTCCCCAAACTGGTGGATGAAGCTGGCGATCGTAGCGCTGATCTTTGGCGTAGCCCGAGATTTCTTCGTGGTGCTGGTCGCCAATCCGTACGATCCCCGCATTCCTCTCGTGCGGCTCTTCCTCTGGTTGCAGGTTCTGCACAGCTTTGATCTACCGGCCCGGAAAGATCTAAAGTATTCTCTGGCCAGCGCCGTCGTCCTGATGGCGGTCGGCGCGGTCTACGCGCGGGAGACGGCCTTCGGCCTGCTGCTGGTGCCGTTCACCGTGGCGGCGGGAATCTCGCTGGCCGCCATGCAGGCGGAACACGGGGGACCATCGTGGTGGGCGCTCCTCGGTCTCGGCGTACGGCTGAGTGTCGCCGTGCTGGTGTGCGCAGCGCTCGCGTTTATGCTCGTTCCCCGCGGTCAAGGCCTGCGCCTCCGCGGGATGCCCGTGTCGGCGAAGCTCTTGTGGGTGGCACGCCTGCATACGCGGATTGTGAATCCGGCCTATCCCGACGAGCCGGGGACCGATCCCGAGCAGGCGCCGCCGGTGTTCAATCCGCAGGGCTATGTCGGTTTCTCGACCTACGTCGACCTCCGGCTGCGCGGCGTGCTCGACGATACGTTGGTGCTGCGTGTGCGCGCCACACGGCCCGGGTATTGGCGGGGGTTACGGGGCGCGGCTGGCGGATGAGCGACCAATCTGTGGAGGAGTTTGCCTCCGACCAGTCACGCATTGTCCCCCGGTTGGGCCCGGACGAACCCTGGCCCGCGGGATCAGAGCAGAGTATCCAGACCTTCTATGTGGAAGCAGAACAGCCCAACGTCATCTTTGCCGCGTATCGGCCCTTTGAGATTTTCTTCCCGACGGGAACAATCGGCGTAGATCGCTACGCCGGCATGCGCAGCCCCCTCCGCCTGGAGCAGGGGATGATCTATAGTGTGATCAGCCGCGTTCCCGCGCCGGCCGAGGCGCTGCTGGCCCGCGGTCACGGGGACGTGCCGGCCCCGATCCGCGCGCGCTACCTCCAGTTGCCCGCGATATCACCACGCGTCCGCCACCTGGCGTCGGAGCTCACTGCGGGTGTGGAGAGTCCCTACCGGCAGGCCGAGGCCATCCGCCGTTATTTGCGACGGGAATTCACGTACACGCTGCAGGCGCCGCTGCTGCCTGATCGCGCCGATGCCGTGGATGAGTTCTTGTTCGTCACCCGCCGGGGAT
>VBAL01000208.1:0-3353 GCA_005888595.1 Candidatus Segetimicrobium genomatis | reverse complement strand
ACCGGATATGTGACCGGTTCGTACAACGTCTTTACGGGCTACTACGAAGTCCGCAACTCCGATGCCCATGCCTGGGTCGAGATGTTCCAGCCCGGGGCGGGATGGATCGAGATGGAGGCGACACCGGGGTTTGTGCCCACAGACGAGGCCGTGCGCCGGCCCGCAGGGCAGTGGCTGGCCGGGGATGCCGCGTCATGGATGGTCGGGGCGATCATGCGGGCCGTTCGCGGGTTGTTTGGGATCCGGGTAGGCGGGGGACCAGGCACCGCGGCGGTGGTCGTGAGTGCAGCGTTGCTGGCCGGGCTGCTTGGAGGCATCCACCTGCGCCGGCATGGCCGCACGTCGCGCGGGGTGGTTGAGGTCAGTTATGATGCCATGCTGCGGGCGCTGGCCCGCCGCGGATACGTGCGGCGTCCGGCGATGACGCCAAGCGAGTTTGCCGCATCCCTGCCGGTGCCGGTGCGACCGGCAGCCGGCCGGATCACGCGTCTGTTCGAAGCGCGCCGTTATGGGCACCGTCCCGCCGATGCTCGGATCGAAGCGGCAACCCGGCAGGCCCTTGTGGAACTCCGTGAGGCGGCGCGGCGCGCGCCCATCGGATCCAAGCGATCGACGCAATCTCCGCAATCTCCGCGAGCTTCAGGATCTCCTGTCTGAGGGATCAGCAGTGGGTTGCGGAGACTGCGAAGATTGCGTAGATTGAGAGATTGTGATGAGCCAGACCGTGTCCACCGTCATGGCGTTCATCCTGGGAACAATTCTCGGCAGCTTCCTGAATGTCGTCATCTACCGGCTGCCCCGGAATCTTTCCATTGTCCGGCCGGGCTCGCGCTGTCCGCACTGTCAGACTCCGATCCGCCCCCAAGACAATATCCCGCTGGTGAGCTTTCTTGTCCTGCGCGGGCGGTGTCGCGTGTGCCGTGCGCCGATCGGCTGGCGGTATCCGCTGGTCGAGGCGGTCAGCGGTGGACTGCTGGCCGGCGTGTGGCTTCGGTTTGCCCCGGGAGGGGCGTGGATCCCGCTGGTCTCGGCCGCACTGTTCTCATTGATGCTGGTCGCGGTGTTCTTCATCGATCTCGATCATCAGATTGTTCCCAACGCGATCACGTATCCAGGGATTGTCCTGGGCCTGCTGCTGGCAATCCCCCAGGCGCGATTTGTGCCGTCGGTAGTCGTCGCCGCGGGCGCCGGAGCCTTGTTCCTGGTGATCGCCGTGGTCAGTCACGGGGGCATGGGCGGCGGTGACATCAAGCTGGCCGCAATGATGGGTGCCTTCCTCAGCTGGCCGGCGACCGCGGTGGCGTTGCTGCTGGCGTTTGTGATGGGTGCCACTGCCGGCGTGCTGCTGATCGCAGTGAAAAGACGTTCGCGGAAGGATCCCATCCCGTTCGGTCCCTCGCTGGCCGCCGGCGCTGTGATCGTCCTGTTCGCCGGTGACGCCATCCTCCGGTGGTATCTGGGGCGGTAGACGTAACTCCGGAGCTATCATGCAGGGTTCCTATTCCCGCGCAACTTCCGTAGAAGGATAATAGAAGGGGAGGGCACACATGCTCCGGCACGCCGCCTGCTTGAGTCTACGTGCAATACGGGCGGGGCATGACCATAGGAGACTCCATGTCCTCACAACTGGTGCGCGACAGAGACGGCCACGCGGGCTTCACGGACGGCCACGCGGGCTTCACGCTGATCGAGCTGCTCGTTGTGGTCGGGTTGATTGGCACCGTCCTCGCCATCCTGACGCTGGGCATCCGCGCGGCGAGCGATGCCTTCTCGCTTCGCCGGGCCGCGACGATCGTGATGTCTGAGACCCGTCGGGCGGCGTCCTCGGCGGTCGCGGAGGGCGTGGACTACACCGTCGAGTTCAAGCTGAGCAGCCCGTACGGGATCACCGTGTACCGCCAGACGGCGGTGCAGAGGACATTCGCGGGCCAGGAGTGGCCGTTGTCCGTCACCATTCCCACTGCGGGGACGACGGCGCCGAACTGCACAACGCCTGGGAACGCTGCCAACGCGTGCGTCACCTTCAAGCCGCTCGGTTATGCCGTGGCGGGCGGCACCGTGCAACTGCTCAGCCGCAACGGCGTCACCGCAAATATTGCCATTACCGCAGCCACAGGCCGGGTGAGCGTGGGCCCGTGATGAGGAACGAGCGCGGGTTCACGCTGATCGAGATCCTGGTGTCGCTGGCGATCTTCGCTGTGGTCGTCATCGGCGCGCTGGGGGTCTTGGGGGCGGCCGGATCCGGCGGCTTCCTGTCAGGCTTTACCACCGGGTTCGTCACCACCCGTGCCGCCCGCGACCTGACCGCGGCCTCGGTGTACCTGCAGGCATTCCAGGAGCATGGTGCCAGCCAGGCGTTGAGCGCGGGTGACACCTCGCTGAACCCCGGAAGTTACTGTGACGGGCCGGGCGTGGGCTGCGCGAACAACCTGTCATCGGCCGGCTTGGGAAGCTTTCCGCTGCCGCCCACTCAGCCATATCAGCTGGACTGGCAGAAGGTAGAGGTCACCATCGAGCGCTGGTACTGGGATGACGTGGCCAATGCCAACGGACGCAAGTACTGCGTGGTCGGCAGCGCCAACTGCGACGCCACCACCGCCACCGAGTTCCTGGTGCGTATGCACTCCACGCTCACGTGGCGCTTCCGCGGGGTCACCCGCACTCTGGACGTGGACCGGTTCCTCCCATGAGCACGCTGTTGGGTCGGATTCATCGCGCGCAGCGGGGCGTCACCCTGGTCGAACTCCTGGTGGCGCTCGCGGTCTTCGCCATGTTTGTCCTCATGATCGACGCCGTCTTCAGCAGCGCGCGGACCAGCTCGCGCAAGACCGAGCTTGCGGCCGATGTGCAACAGAATGCACGTGTCGCCACAGATCGGATCCTCCGCGAGCTCCATGAAACGAATATCAACCAGGTGCTGGTCAACAACGCGACCCCGGGGGCCAGCCAGATTGTGTTCAAGTCGGCCCGCCTGTCTGAAGACAACTCGGTGTTCTGTCTGTATACACGCGCCACGTCGGGGCTGGGGTACGATGCGCGGTGCTTCACCTTTACCGGCGGCGACATCACCCCGCCACCCTACGGGGCGCCGACCTCGCCGCAGGGTTCCTACATGCCAATCTGGCAGCGCTTCGTCAGCTACTGTGTCACCGGGACCGCAGGGGCGTACAACCTGCAGCGGGTGGTCGGCGGTCTTTCGCAGCCGGGCGATGCGCTCAGTCAGCCGGCATGCGGCGGCGATGTGGTCGCCACGATGATTGAAAGCTTTGATGTCTCGGTCTCCGGCGGGGTCGTCTCGGTGACCCTCAAGGCCACGGGGACTGAGGTGGTGCAAGGCCGGGCTATTCCGGCTC
>VBAL01000215.1 GCA_005888595.1 Candidatus Segetimicrobium genomatis | reverse complement strand
TCGCTCGGACACCTGCCAGGGGCGCACCGGACCGTGCCCACTCCAGCCGGGCAAGATACCGGCCTCCCACAGCCGGCGCGCAAGCAGCACCGAGGGGCAACCGTCCTTGGACGGGAACAGATTCGACACGTAATGCCGCTCGATTCTCTCGAGCAGCAACTCAGGGCGAGGGGGGCGCAACGCCGCCAGGACGCGATCCGGCACGTCTGCCCCGGCCAGGCGTCGCGACAGTCTGAGCGTCCAGAAGCAGCACGTCCCGGCCCGGCTTTCCCGAGCCAGGTCGACGAACTCAGCCCATTCAACGTCGCCGCGCCGGATGATCGCCGCGACGTCCCGGAGCGCGCGCCAGGTTCCCCACTGCATCTCGTGCGACCAGGCGAAATGCACACACACGTGCCACAGCTGGTGCAGATGGTGGGGAACCGTCAGGACGCGACCATTCAGGGACACTTGTTTCGCTTGCGCCCACATGGTGGCCGCCGAAAACCCGAACGGGTGGCCGCCCGGCAAGAGATCTCCGTGTATCTCGAGACGAGACCCGCCCCCGGGCTCTTGGATGAGCGGGGGCAAGTGCTGGTGGGCCGTGTACCGTTGGCTGGCCCACCGGGCCGACGGCCACGTCCAGCCGAGCGTTTGCAGCAGCGACCAAGCCTGGTCCGCGCGGTGCGGTGGCACGAGTATGTCAAGATCTCCCATCGGCCGATCGATAAACGAAGGATAGGCCGTGTACCCTAGTGCGGCGCCCTTGAGCAGCATCACATCGATCCCCTGCTCGGCGAGAATGTCGAGCGTCTTGTGTAGCAGCTGCTCGAGATGGAGCATCTGCATCACCGAAGCTGCGGCGAGCCGGCGCAATTCGTGCGCCTCAGCATCGGGAAACGCCAGGCCGAGGCGCCACAGCTGTCGCAGCACGATGGACGTTGCCTTCTCGTGCTCGGCCAGGGCGCACAGCTTCGCCCAATCGATCCCCGCGGTCAGCAGGCTGCGCATCGCGGTGTCGCTGGGCCGCACGCCAGCCGTCAGCAGCAGCAGCTGGGCTTCAGATGAGAGCGACGCGCAGGTCATGGTCCCGGATTGGTCAGCACTGTGCTAGCGTGTCCGACACGCCGCAGTCGCGCCTGAAGGGAGGCGAGCTCGAAGCAACACCCAAGCACTTAGGAACCCCCGTTGACGGCCGGGAACGCTCGGGCGCCTCCGATGTCGGAGCCGGGCACCCTGCTCGGCGCGTAGTCGTCGCGCTCAATCCTCCAACCGTGCGGTCCAAAAACGCAACTCCGAGACCAAGCTTGCACCGAGCGCGCTTGCACGATGACCAGGCGCGGCGGCGCTCCTAACCAGCCGAGCAGTAACTGCTTAGGCGAGGGGCGAGACGACCTGCGTTGTGGGGTTGACGTCTTGCGGCGACTTGCGACTGCTGCACGCGTACCACAGTGGGCGGCGTGTCAGTCCGTGTCGGCCGGGGCACACCCCTTGTGGAAGGTGCCGTGAGCAGCCACGGATCGCCGCGCCGCGATCTCCCCGGAGCCGGTTCGCAAACACTCGCAGCCCAGCCCCGACGGCGCTCTCGAAGAATCGCGAGCCAAGCGCGGTGTTGCGGCTTGGCACCGACACGTGCAGAACTGCGACGCACGTTCTCGGCTCGGCCGGGCGCCGTGGCACCGCGGGATCGGCTCAACATCCGGCGCGTCAGTCGGTTATCGTGCTGTGCGCCGACGTCGTGAGTTGGCCCAGAAAGTGCTAAATGAAACGCCGGCGCGGCGCTCGGGGCCCCGAGACGTGCCCTGTCACGTCGACGTACACGACGGAATCCTGCCAGACCCCGCCTCATGGCCGGGCTCGTGGCTTTCCCGGCCAAGGTTCGGACCCGGTGGTGCCGTCTGTCACCCGGCTTCCGTTCATCCGGTGACCGTCCGTCATCGGCTACAACGCACGGCGTATTGGGCTGCGCCCATTAGTGTGATGACCGTGTCTTGCAGCGCAAGGCCCCTAAGCCGAGGGACAGAGAACGGTGCTACTGCCCGGTGACAACGCCGCAGAGCGCACGATCAATTCGAGCGCGAGACCGACTGTCCAGCTCATGCCTCTCGGAGAGGCTCTCTCACTTGGCTGTGACATCTGGAGCGCCCTGCACGCCCGATCTCCGGCTCCCAGCCCGTTCATGACCTGGGCATGGCATCGCAGCTGGGCTGAGGCAGCGGAGCGGGATGAGGTGGAGTCGAGCCGGGTGCTTGTCCTTCGGTCGGGCGGAGGTCAGACAGAGGCGCTGTTTCCATTTCGCGTTTTTCGGGCTCGTTTCCGGCGTGTTCCCATACGAGTGCTGGGATGGGCGATCGGTGATCTCGGCTGCCCGGATCATCTGGAGGTCCCAGCGTTGCCGGGGGCGGACCTCGACGCCCTCGTGCCCGAGCTCGAACGGCTGCCTTGGGATGCGGTCCGGCTGGACAACGTCGGGGAGCATTCGCCGAACGTCGAACGGTTGTGTGCCGCTTGCGAGCGACGGGG
>VBAL01000213.1:1556-5418 GCA_005888595.1 Candidatus Segetimicrobium genomatis | reverse complement strand
ACCGCGATGCCCATCACCATCGAAGAGGCCATCCACCGCATCCCCACGTGGGACGAGGCTTCGTCACTCGATGTTGCGCTGCTGCCCGGCGGGATTACCAACCTCAACTATCGTGTCGACGTGAGCGGAGAATCGTTCGTCGTACGGATTGCCGCCCAGCATGCCGCGCTGTTGGGCGTCGACCGCCGCCGTGAGTATCGCTGCACCGTGGCGGCAAGCCGGACCGGCGTTGGGCCGGAGGTGGTCCACTTCCTGCCGGACGTAGACGTTCTGGTGACCCGGTTCATTTCCGGCCGCTGCCCGTCGGTGGCCGAGATGGTGAGACCGGAGATGATGCGGCGCGTAGTCGACTCGATGCAGCGGTATCATGAGGGGCCGGCGTTCGAGGGTTCCTTCTCCCCGTTCCACGCGCTCGAGCAGTACCTGTCCGTGGCCCGCCAGGCGGCCGCGCCGCTCCCACGTGATGCAGACGCGATGTACGGACGGCTTGGTGAGATCGAGGCGGCGGTGCGCGGCGAATGGACACTCCGTCCCTGTCATAATGACCTCTGGGAGCCGAACCTGATCGATGATGGCACGCGCATCCGCATCGTAGACTGGGAATACGCGGGAATGGGCGACCTCTACTTCGATTTGGCGAACTTCGCCATTCACCACGAGCTGACCGATGCGCAGGATGAAGGACTGCTGACCAGCTACTTCGGGAAGGTCACCGACGTCGGGTTTGCCAGGCTTAAGTTGATGAAGATTGTCGCCGAGCTGCGCGAAGCCATGTGGTGCATGGTGGGGATGAACATCTCGAGTCAGGACTTCGATTTCACGGGCTACGCGGCGACGCACTTCACCCGCTACCGGCGAGCGCTCGACGACGGCCGCGTCCGGCGGTGGTGTTCCCAAGTAGACTCCGGTGGGTAAGACCTGGACGAGCGGGTTCATTGCCCTCTGCCTCGGCCAAGCCCTGGCCCATCAGACCAGTCTCACGTTTTCCGTCCTGATTCCCGTCCTGACCACGGAGTGGCAGCTCAGCGCCAGCCGGGCGGGCCTCATCCTAGGCGTCTTCCAGCTGGGTACGCTGGTCGCGTACGTTGGCGTCGGATTCCTGCTGGATCGGATACGCAGCAAGCCTATCATGTGCGTTTCGGCGGTGCTGGTCGGCTGTGGCGATCTCCTGTTTGCCTTCGGCGCGCGGGATTTTCTAACCGGATTCGCCCTCCGCATGGTGGTGGGCATCGTGTTTGGCGGGCTGTACCTGCCCGCGCTCAAGCAAATTGCGGACACGATCCCTATCGACCGTAGGGGAACGGCGACGGGGATCTACATCGCCATCATCGTGCTCGCCTACGCGGTCCCGCTGTACTACGTCGGGCTGCTCGCTCCACAGATTGGGTGGCGACCCACGATGGCCGGCGTGGGTGCCCTGGAGCTGCTGGGCGCGATCGTGATGGCCGCCTGGGTGCCCAGCGTGCCGCGGCCCACGATGCTCAAGCGTTTGGGCCCATCGCGTTATGTGGGTGATGTTCTGGGCAACCGGCAGGCCCGTCGCGTCATTCTCGCTTATACCGGCCACAACTGGGAGCTGTTCGGGATGTGGGGCTGGTTGACACCGTTCATGGTGGCGATGTTAGTGGCTCGGGGGAGCGCCCACAACAGTGCGCTCGCCATGGGCGGGATGCTGGCGGCGGGCGCAATCGGACTGGGGGGTGCCGTCGGCGCCGTTGCCGGAGGACGGCTCTCCGATCGCCTGGGCCGCCCAGAGACCGCGATGCTGATGCTTGGGGTGAGTTTGCTGTGTTCCGCGGTTTTCGGGTGGCTGTTCAGATCCCCACCCGCCCTCCTGATCGCCATCGCGCTGCTGTACGGAACTGTCTCGCTGGCGGATTCGCCCTCCTACTCGGCCACCCTGATGGAGGTCGTTCCAGCGCACTCGCTCGGTGGTGCCTTCAGCCTGCAGATGCTTACCGGCTGGGGGGCGACAGTCCTCGCGCCTCCTGCCGTCGGCCTAGTCCTGGATCTGACAAAAGCCGCACAGCTCAGCCCCGCCGCGCAATGGGGGTGGGGGTTTGCCATTCTGGCCGTGGGTCCTCTGATGGGGCTCATGGCGTTGGGTCCCTTGCGGGCCCGCTCTGCGGATCTCGGTCCGGTCGCGCAGCCGCGCGACCAAGCAGGTCTGGGGTCACGATGAACCAGCCAGCCTACCCAAACCACGTGCGGGAGGCGTTGAGCTCGGGTAGGTTCATGCTGTCGATCGAGGTTGCGACGGCCGACGCCATCCGTCCGGTGCTGGCCCTGGCCCGCCAGATCCGTAACGATCCCCGGATCGACGCCATCGCCCTGACCGACCGGAGCCGCTCCGACCACGATCACGATCCCATCGTCGTCGGACACCGCGTAGCCGAAGTGTCGGGCAAAATGCCCATCGTGCACTGGGCGGGCAAGGACCGCGCGCTGACGACCCTGGAAGCCGATGTGGCTCGGGCCAACGCACTGGGGCTGGACACCCTGCTCCTGGTCACCGGAGACAAAGTACGGCAACAGCCGGCCGATCGACCGGTGCGGTACCTGGACTCGGTCAATGCCCTGTACGCGGCCCGGCGACGCGCACCGGAGCTGCTGCTGGCCGCCGCCGTCTCACCGTTCAAGTACCGTGAAGAGGAGCTCATCAACCAGTATCTCAAAGCGGCCAAGAAGCTGCGGGCCGGCGCGAACCTGTTGATGAGTCAAATTGGTTGGGACCCCCGCAAGTTCGAGGAACTTCGCTGGTTCCTCGAACGTCGCGGGTATCGCGCTCCGCTGGTGGCGGAATTACTGCTCCTGACGCCCGCCCGCAGCCGGCGCATCCGGCGAATTGGCCTGCCAGGCGTGACCATCACCGACGGTCTCGCGCAGCGGCTTGAAGAAGAGGCATCATCCCCTGATGGTGGACGGGCCGCC
The DNA here is from genome assembly GCA_005888595.1 of Candidatus Segetimicrobium genomatis. Lineage (GTDB taxonomy): Bacteria > Sysuimicrobiota > Sysuimicrobiia > Sysuimicrobiales > Kaftiobacteriaceae > Telluricultor. Next base: position 2,487 of record VBAL01000213.1, on the reverse strand, counting down.
GCCTTCCGACGCCTGGCGCTGCAGATGACGAGCCTCCGTGATCTTGGTTACGCCGGTGCGCAGGTGAGCGGGCTCGAGACGTACACCGGGATCATGCATTTGCTTGACGACATCGAGACGGTCATCCGGGAATATCCGACCTCAGAAGCGCGCCGGCGGGCGTGGCTCGAGTTGTTGATGCTCAAAGATGGTCGCACCGCGCAGGTCGCTCCCGCGGGCGGCGTGGATCTCAGGGCATCGGCGCGTGTCGAGCCCGCGGCACCGAATCCGGGGAGGGGAGGCCCGCGGACCGGCGAACGGGCCCGCTTTCGGGTGATGGATCTCATCGATCACCTGCTCTTTCAGGAGGGTTCCTTCGGTGCGCGCGCGCTCGCTCCGGCCCTCCGCCGGCTGGATGCCCGCTCAGGGCCGGGCGCTCTGCTGCTCCGTCTGGAACGAGTCATCAAGGAACCATTGGTGGGCTGTCAATCCTGCGGTTTTTGCCGGCTTCCCCATACCGCCTATGTCTGCCCGGAGACCTGCCCGAAAGGGCTGGCCAACGGTCCTTGCGGTGGCACGAAGGACAACGTGTGCGAGTTCGGCGACCGGGAGTGCATTCACAACCAGATTTACCGCGTCTCGAAGCAGGCCGGCCTCCTCGCAAATCTTGAAGAGGTACTCATGCCGCCGGTCCCCGAGGCCGCCTGGGGCAGCTGCTCATGGGTGACGCACTTTCAAGGAGAAGGACCGAAGGTGAAGCGGCTGCCGGCACCGGGTACTCAGGGGAAGCCGAGTGATGCATCTCAAAGTCTATGATGATGCGGAACCACATTCACCACGGTGATTGCCCGACGTGGCGAGAGCGGACGATCCTCGGGACCGTGACCCGGAGTGCGGCTATGGAGTGACTCAGTTACGGGTCCGCATCCGAGACTCGCCCATCCTCGCTACG
>VBAL01000213.1:0-1498 GCA_005888595.1 Candidatus Segetimicrobium genomatis | reverse complement strand
CGGTCTCTGCGCTGGGTGGAGGGATCACCAACCTCAACTACCGGGTAGACGTAGACGGGAAGTCGTTCGTCGTCCGGATGCCTGGGAAAGACAGCGAGCTCCTGGGAATTGATCGCCGCCGGGAGCACGCGTGCACGCTCGCGGCAGGCGAGGGCGGCGTGGGACCAGAGGTCGCACACTTCTTGGAAGCGGATGGGATCCTCATCACCCACTTCATCGCCGGCCGCGGGATGTCCGCGGAAGAGATCAGCCGCCCCGCAGCCCTCCGGCGCGTGGCCGCAGCGCTGCGACGGTACCACGCCGGCCCGGCGTTCCCGGATTCGTTCTCCGCGTTGGAGACGGTGCGTGACTACCTGCGGATCTCGCGGTCGGGGGCGCCGCTCCCCTCCACCATCGACCGGATGGTCGAACGGGCCGGGACAATCGACGGAGCGATGCGCGTACCCCCGCGGCCTCCTCGCCCTTGCCACAATGATCTGCTGCTGGGCAACTTCCTCGACGATGGGCAGCGGATCCGCATCGTCGACTGGGAGTACGCGGCGATGGGCGACCCGTTCTTCGATCTGGGTAACTTCGCCGCGCACCTGAGTCTCAGCGATGACCAGGAGACGCTGTTCCTGGACGCCTACCTGGGGCAGGCTCCGGCGCCGGAGCTGGCCCGCCTGAAGCTAATGAAGATCCTGTCCGACCTCCGGGAAGCGATGTGGGCGATGGTGCAGGTGACGATCTCGACGTTGGACTACGACTTTGTGGCATATGGACAGAAGCACTTCGACCGCTGCGCGGCTCAACTGGAGGATTCACGGCTGCCTCGCTGGCTGGCGGACGCCCGCACCACCTGATACATCTCAAAGTTCTTATGATGCAGAGGCACATTCATCCAGTGTGATCGCCGGCCAGGGCGAGAGCGGACGACCCTCGGCCCGGGACCCGAAGTGCGGCTATGGAGTGACTGAGTTACGGGTCCGGATCCGAGGGTCGTCCGCTCTCGCCCTGGGTCAATACCCATCAGACGAACGGGCAGAGGCGGGATGAGGATTTTTGGAGAAAGGGGCCAGGAACTGGGTCACCCCTTAGCCGTTCTTCGGGCCCCCGTCCAAGTTCGCATCGCACCTCTGGTTGTTCCATCTCTGCTCCCGGATATCCGTAGCGAGGATGGGCGAGTCTCGGATGCGGACCCGTAACTGAGTCACTCCATAGCCGCCCTCCGGGTCCCGGTTCCGAGGGTCGCCCAGTCTCGCCCCTGCATGTCGCGACCACAGACTTGGGGAACCCTCCCTGACCACCGCGGGCGCTGGACGAACAGACTGGAGGATGGCAGACTGTTTATGAGAGCGTCTGCCGGTGTCTCCTGTCAGGTGTTGAGGAGGGTGCGATGTCGATGCATCTCTGCATCATCAACGGGTACCCGAAGCCAAACCGAGAGGTCCTCACTCAGGCCGGGATGTGTGGGGCCGATGAACTGTATGTTCGGGTGCTCCGAAAGGTCGCGCCCGAC
>VBAL01000207.1 GCA_005888595.1 Candidatus Segetimicrobium genomatis | reverse complement strand
CGAGGCCCCGCGGGAGCGCGAGAGCGCGGATCACGTCCTCGGTGAGGTCGGTGGCGACGCCCGACGCCTGCTTGGGCCAGGAGATCCAGAGCGCACCCGTGGGCGCTAGGGCGCGCTGCAGCGCAGGAAGTTGCGCCGCGAGCTGGCGGCGGCTCCTGGTGAAGAAGCCACGCGGGGGATGCAGGAGGGCGGCAGCGAGTCCCGGCTTCAGACCGAGCTTCTGAGCAAGCGGTGTTCCCGAGTATCCCGCCACGGCTCCGCAATCTAACTTTCGGGGCATGCGCGTCTACATCTCCGTCGACATGGAAGGCGTCGCCGGCGTCGTCCACGAGGATCAGACGAATCCCCTCGACCCCCGGTGCGCCGGCGAGTACGACCGATTCCGCAGGTTGATGACCGCCGAGGCCAATGCGGCAATCGAAGGCGCGGCGGAGGCCGGCGCGACGACGATCCTCGTGAACGACAGCCACTGGCTGATGCGGAATCTCCTGGCCGAGGAGCTGAACCAGGCGGCGGTGCTCGTGAGCGGCGGGCCCAAGCCGCGCAGCATGATGGAAGGGATCGACGGCGGCTTCGACGCGGCCTTCTGCATCGGCTACCACGCGCGCGCCGGAACCCGCAACGCCATCCTGGACCACACGTATGCCGACCTCATCCACGAGGCGCGCCTGAACGGCCGGCCGGTGGGGGAGCTGGGTCTGAACGCGGCCCTCGCGGGCGGCTTCGGGGTGCCGGTCGTGCTGGTGAGCGGCGACAACGCGCTTGCGGCCGAGGCGCGCGAGCTGCTGGGGGAAGGGGTACGGCCGGTGATCGTGAAAGAGGCGGTGAGCCGGCACGCGGCCAAGAGCGTCGCCCCCGCCGTCGCCTGCCGGCTGATCCGTGAAGCCGCCGCCGACGTGCTGCGACAGAAATCGCTGCCCCGGCCCTACCGTGTCGAGGCGCCGATCACGCTGGAGGTGGATTTCCAGATGACGGTGATGGCCGACATGGCCGAGCTGGTGCCGGGCGCGCTGCGCACGGGAGCGCGCACCGTCGCCTATCGCCACCACGAATTTCCCGAGGTGTTCAGGGCCTGGCGGGCATTCTACAACCTGGCGGGGGTTCCCTGATCAGCCCTCAGGCGCGTCCTCCGGGCGCCGGGCGGAGACCGAGCGGGCAAGGATGCCGAGGCCCGCCGGCTGGCCCTGCCGTCGCGGCTGCGCCAGGTACAGGGTCACCACCGCGATCCAGGTGAGCCAGCTCACCCGCTCGCTCCCGGACAGGCCGCGCAGCATCAGCCACGGCTGGGTGACAGCGGCGTTCCACGCGGGCAGGTCCCCCTGCGCGAGCGCCAGCGGCCGGGCGAAAACGTGATTGGCCTTGAAGCCCTGCTCGCCGGGGTGTGTGACGTTCCAGACGCACGTGACCTTCCCCCAGCCGTGGTTGTCGCTCGCCCCCGTGACCAGCAGATCGTTGGGGCCCGCCAGGTCGAGAATGTCCCGCCGGGCCTGGGACGGAAAGGCGAGGCCTTTGGGGGCGCAGTTGACGATCTCGAAGCCGTCCACTCCCGCCGCCACGAAGGCGTCCAGGTCCTCGCGATGGTGATCCCAGTACTCCGGCAGGGAGGCGATCCCCAAGGAGCCTTGCCGGTGCAACTCGGCGAACAGCCGCAGCATGGCAGGGGTATCCCGGGAGAAGCTGTCTCGGTCGATGATCGTCGCCGGGGAGAGAGCCACCACGTGCTGGCGGTAGACGCTCCACTCCACCCCGGGGAGGAGACGGATGGGCTGCTCGACTCGCTGGGTGAAGAGCAGGTTGTGGTCGGTGACGTAGGAGGCCTGGAACCCCTGGGCGGCGTGCCAATCGGCCAAGTCCGCCGCCGTCCATCGTTTCCGGCCGTCGTGCGACGCGGCGGTGTGGGCATGGTAGTCGAGCACGACGGCCGAGGAGTCCGCCGTGACGAGGCGCGGCACCGGAC
>VBAL01000206.1 GCA_005888595.1 Candidatus Segetimicrobium genomatis | reverse complement strand
TGTACGCGCCCGCGTTGCCGCAGACGATCGCAGTCGTGGGGAATCGCTCGAACGGCAGGTGGTCCACGCCGGCCACGAGGGACTGGATCATCCGCACGTTCCGCGCCTTCTCCCGGAAGTCGGGCGGAAATTCCTGCGGAAACCCCATCGACACGACGACGTCCGCGGTCGCCCAAGCATCCCCGCGTTTCTCGGCCGGGAGATCCTCCAGGACGACGGGCTCGAACGCCCCCGAGGCCTTCCGTGTCACGACCTCGCGGCGCTCCGCGTCCATCGGGGCGACGAACAGGACGCGGGCCATCGGGCCACCCGTGCGGATTCGGCTCAAGTCCGGCTTCGCTCAACCTGTTGCAGGGCGCGGTCAAGGTTCGGTAGCGGCAGAATGTGCCTGCCTTCTGTAACCGCCTGAATGAGCCGCGCGTCTCGAAGCTCCTTGAGGCAACGACCTATTGTTCCCTTCGGAAGAGAAAGGGTCGTGCCGAGTTCTTTGTTCTCAATCGACGGATCGGTTGTGAGTCCGGCCGCAACAGCGTAGTGTCTGCCGATGTACGCGCTGAGCACAAGCTCACGAGCGGGAAGCTGGACTCCTGGTCTTGGGCGTATCGAACCATCGTCGTTGAGCGATAGAATCTTGGCGGCACGCTCTCGAAGATCCCTAAGCAGCGTGCTTCTCTCTGAAACCATGTTCGTCCGAATCCATTCCCGCAAGTCCTCGTCCGTATTTCCAACCAATCGAGTTTCCGATTCCGCCATGTTACTCAGCCCCGTCCGCACTCAGATCGCCCGCCGATCGAGGAGAAGGACTGGATCGTCCCAAGTCGGAGACGAACGCCCGGCCCTGGTCGAGAAGGCAGTATATCTTCTGGCTCAGATGAGTATCGAAACGGTAATCGACATGCCGACCGCGGACGGAGTTGAGCGCTGCTTCAATTTCACTCTCCTGGGCCTCTCGTCCGTACTTCTCGCGGAGGAACGTCACAATTTCCCTGAGCGGTAGTCCTTCGAGGTGGTAGCCATCCCTCGCAATCAGGAGCGGCAGCAGCGCAAGCCGAACAGGATCCTCCAGATCGTCTGGGTGAGGGAACACCGAAAGATCGACTTTCCCGGAGTACAACACCATAAAATCTTTCGCAGACCGTGCCCGCCGAAACCCATTCGGCTGTCGGCGTCGTTTCCGCGCAGCGACTGATTGAGCCGGAGATACGGTCTCGTCGCGAACATGGTCGTGGTTGTCTGATTCCGTTGGCGCTTCGCGAGCTGCCTCCTCGTCCGCAGGCGACTTCTGGTTTCGCTTCCCGCCATCACCCGGCCTGGTTTCAACTACAGAGAGGCGGCCGAGAACCACGTTTGCCGCGCGGACGACTGACTCGTCAGGGATCCAGATTTCATCGCCCTCGCGGCGGATCAAGCCCGCGCGTTCCATCCGCGGAGCGTACGGCCGGAAAGTACCGTCGCCCACGGCTGCGAGCGTGCACAATTCCTGCCTCGAAATTCTGTCAGTCGCCACCTTCTGGGCCAAGTGGGATGCCTTCCTCCCGAGAAGTACGACCAGCATCCGCTGTTGGGCATCAAGGTCGTCGAACCTCGGGTCGGGGTAGAACCCCCATCCGGTAGCCGCGAGCCTCGCATGCGGCTTCAAAGCCGAAACGATAGCGTCCTGAACCATTTGGTTCGGATCCACGAACAACTCGTCCATACGTTTCCTCGCCCCCCAAGGGGCAGAGAGTTGATAGCGCATCGGATATAAGTTCTTTCGTGCCCGAGTAGGCCACCTACATTCTATCTCACATGGGGTAAATACAGAGAGAATTGGGTGGCTGTGTCGCGGCAGGCATGGATAGGATATCCTACCGGGATCACCGGCTCCGGTGGCCTCCGGACTAACACTCGCTATAGCCGCACGCGTGGCACTTCACGCAGCCTTCCTCGAAGACGAGGGGCTTGCCGCACTCCGGGCACTCGGGATTCAGGCCTTTCTTCAGCAGCTCCGCGGCGTCGCGGGACTCCTTCTCCAATTCGATGTCCGTCTCCACGGCGCCCCCGAGCTCGTCGAACGTCTCGACGGGCAGCTGGACGCCGGTCTTCTGCATCCCGATGTGTCGCTTGATCGCCTTCGCGATCGCGTCGGGGATCGAGTAGACGCGCTCTCCGTGGTCGACCGCGATCCGCGGGCTCCGGATGCCTTCGAGCTGGTCGATGATCTCATCGACCGGCACGCCGGACCGGAGGCACAGCGACACGAGCCGGGCGATCCCTTCCGTGAAGGACGCCGTGTAGCC
>VBAL01000083.1:13610-13898 GCA_005888595.1 Candidatus Segetimicrobium genomatis | reverse complement strand
TCGCGTTGTCCTGGCAGCTTTCTGTACCGGAGTTGGCCTTCGACTGCGCTCAGGCTACCCTTGAAAGTCTTCTACTGGCCACCCTGTGCAATGTCGAAGGGTACCTCCGGGGTTTGTCAGCTGCCTTGACTCCGACTGGCGTCGGAGCGGTGCAGGCCCGGACCTGGGCCTAGGGTCACCCGCCGATGTTCGAGATCCCCTTCCTCGTCATCCCGGACGAAATGGCCTGATACATGTGACGTATCCGCAGCTCTTGCTGGCCATTTCGTCCGGGACCAGGCGCTACAG
>VBAL01000083.1:0-13528 GCA_005888595.1 Candidatus Segetimicrobium genomatis | reverse complement strand
CGCTCCGCTCCTCGCAATGACAGATTACCTGAGTCCAAGTAGACTATTGCTTTAATATCCACACCTACTGTCTTCTCTTCCATCCTTCTTTTACCCGCTCCACGACCGCGAGCACGATGACCAGCGGCAGGCTTATTGCCACCCTCCACCGGCGCGGTTCTTGCATCAATCTGTATGCCCACTCCAGCCCCATGTGCTGGACAAGTTGTGGCGCCCTGCGGACTCGACCGGCCAGCACATCCAGGGTCCCCCCCACCCCCATGCACACCGGGACCCCCAAACGTTCTCGGTGCGAAGCAATCCACAGCTCCTGCCGGGGGAAGCCCAACGCCACAAATAACACGTCGGGCCGCGCCTGGCGGATCGCATCGATCGCCACCGAATCATCCCTAAAGTACCCGTCCACGACACCGACCACTTGGAGCCCGGGATACCGCTTCCGGAGGACCTCAGCCGCCGCTGCTGCGACCCCGGGAGCCGCGCCCAGTAGAAAGACACGCCGTTTCTCAGCCGCCGCCAGTGCGCAGACCTCTTGGGCCAGTTCTACCCCCGGCACCCGCGGGAAGGCAGGTCTCCCGAGGATTCGCGCTGCCAGCACCACTCCAATCCCATCCGCAATAGCCAGAGAGGCGTTGTTGAGCGCGTGCCGGATCCGCTCATCCCGAGCGGCGCGGACCAGCATCGCCCCGTTGGCGGTGACGATTTGGTGCACGCCTCCGGCCTGGAGCATGCGCCGCACTGCCTGCACAGCCTGCGCCATGGTCGCATGATGCACGCGCACGCCAAGGACCGGTGATGCCGCGATGTGCGTCAAGGACCCGGGGCTCGGCACCGTGGAGGTCAGGCGCGCCGGCCTCTCAGCTCGCGGGCAATCAGGTCGGCCAGGTGGCCCGCCAGCGACTCTGCCTCGCTCTGGTCTTGGGCCTCCACCATCACCCGCACCAGGGGCTCTGTCCCAGAAGGTCGCACCAGGACCCGGCCGCGGAGGCCGAGGGTTCGCTCCGCATCGGCGACGGCGGCGCCGATCGCCGGATGGCCGGCCAGGGTCCCGCGATCGGCGACCGTCACGTTGAGTAGGATCTGTGGGAACCGCTCGATCGGCGCGGCGAGTTCCGAGAGCCGCTTCCCGGTCTCCAGCATGACATTGACCACCTGCACCGCCGTCAGCGCGCCGTCGCCGGTGGTGGCCTGGTCGAGAAAGATGACGTGCCCGCTCTGCTCGCCGCCTAAGGTGGCGCCGAGCTCGCGCATGCGCTCCAGGACATATCGGTCGCCGACCTTCGTACGTTCCAGCGTGATGCCCGCGCCGCGCAGGGCGACTTCCAGGCCAAGGTTGGACATCACGGTGGCGACCACGGTGCCGCGGGCGAGCTTGCCGTGCGCGTGCAGGTGTATCGCGCACACTCCCATGATCGCATCGCCGTCTATGATGCGGCCGGTTTCGTCGACTGCGACCACGCGGTCGGCGTCACCGTCGTGGGCAAATCCGACGTCGGCGCCGTGCTGCAGGACGGCCTGCCGGATGACCTCCGGGTTTGTGGAGCCGCAGCGTACGTTAATCCGCGCACCATCAGGCTCGTCGTTGACCGCAATGAGGGTCGCCCCCAGCTGCTCCCATAGCATCGAGGCCGTACGGCAGGCGGCGCCGTAAGCGCAATCCACCACAACCCGCAACCCGGCGAGCGATCCCACTGCGAGGGAGGCGACATGATCGACGTAGATATCGGCGGCGTCGGGGAGAGCTTCGGCGCGGCCGACTTGCAGGCCGACGGCGCGCGGCAGGTCATGCCGGTCCAGCACGGCTTCGATAGCGTCCTCAACCGCATCGGGCAGCTTGTAGCCGTCCTTTGCGAAGAATTTGATTCCGTTGTCCTCGATGGGATTGTGCGAGGCCGAGATCACGACCCCCGCAGACGCAGCCAGGTGGCGCGTCAAGTAGGCGACGGCAGGCGTGGGTAGGATGTCACCGCTGAGCACGGTTCCCCCGGCCGAGCACACGGCTGCTGTGAGCGCGGCCTCTAGCATCGGTCCAGAGAGACGGGTGTCCCGGCCGAGCAAGAATCGCGTGCTGCCGTGGGTCGCCAGCACGTGCACAGCCGCGCGGCCGAGCCGGAAAACCAGTTCAGGCGTGAGGTCGACGTTTGCGACGCCGCGGACGCCGTCTGTCCCGAACAGCTGGCCCATGCTAACTCCCTTTGCGTATCACAACGATGAGCACGGCCGCCGGCTTGATGGCCAGCACCGTGACTTCCGGCGGTGTCTGGACCGTGAGCGTCACACGGCGCCGGCCCGTGGAGAAGGTAGTCCCGTCCACGCGGGCCAGAAGATCATCGGGACGGATCTTGTTGATAATGGAAACCGGGCCCTGCACCTGCACGTCGACCGTAGCCGGCTCTACCCGAGTGACCAATCCCGCCGGCGCGTTTTGGACCTGGACCCTCACACCTCGCACTGTTGTCGCCGCGATGGCCGGTGCGATCTGCACGGCCACGCGCACCCTGGTCGAACGCGCAAGTTCCGGAGGGACCACGAGTCCCACGTCGCGCACGACGTCCTGCGTCGCGCCGGTGATCATGACGGGTTCAGTCCGCACCGTCTCGATCTCAACGAGTTGCTCCGGCAGGCCTGTAATCGTAACGGTAGGCGGCGTGACTCGCACGCCCAGGACACTGTAACCATAGGCCGGCTCCCCCGTGATATCCGGAATCACGGCCACGACCTTGAACGTCGTGCGTGGGAATCTCGGGTTCTGGGTGGTGACGACGTAGTACCATGAGGTCACTGCGATGAGGAAAGACAGCAGCAGCAGCAGATTTTGCTCGCTGAACAGGCGGCGCGACCTCATGCCCGGCGGAACGTCCGCCACCACCGCCATGGCGCAGGGGCGGGCGGTTCGGCGGCACACAACTCCAGGAGTGCGGCCTTCAGTTCCTCTTCTGACATGCCGCGGATGAGCTCCCCTTCACGGGCCAGCGTCACGGTCCCCGTCTCCTCCGACACGATGATCGCCACCGCATCGGTCTGCTCTGCGATCCCCAGACCGGCGCGGTGGCGCGTCCCCAGCGTCCTGCTCACCGCGGGGTTCTCGGACAGCGGCAGCAGGCAGCCCGCGGCAATGACGCGGTTGCCGCGGATGATCGCCGCCCCGTCGTGCAGCGGGGAGTTAGGAAAGAACAGGCTAATCAGCAGCTGCACGGTGACGACGGCATCGACTTTGATGCCGGTCTCGATGAAATCCGCGAGCCCGGTGCGGCGTTCCAGCACGATCAAGGCGCCGATCTTGCGCAGCCCGAGGATGCGCGCCGCGCGCGAGACGTCGTTGACCAGGCGGATAATCTCCTCCCGGCCAAGTGCGTGGGGCGAGAACCCACTCACCAGCACTCCACCACGGCCCAGCTGCTCCAGCATCCGCCGGAGTTCAGGCTGGAAGATGACCAGCAACGCAATGGGAATCACCACGCCCAGATACTGCAGGACGAACTGCAACGTGTACAGACCGACCGCGCGGCTGATGGCGTAGGCAAGGATGAGGATCACCACACCGGTGACCAGCTGCACTGCCCGGGTACCGCGGATGAGCAACAACAACTGATAGATGAGCACTGTGACGATGAGAATGTCAATGATGTCAAGAAGTCTGACGCTAGGCATGCTCAAACCCCAGACTACGTCTCCCGTGTCTTCCAGGTCTACCATGTCTTCCAGGTCTACTGAAGTCTGGGTCTGAGGTCGTTAAGCCTGTAGACCCGGAAGACTCGGGAGACCTGGTAGACCTAGTAGACGCCTTTTCTCTCAAAGTATCAGCGATAACAGCGCCTTTTGCGCGTGGAGGCGGTTCTCTGCTTGATCAAGCACAAGGGACTGCGGGCCGTCCAGCACCTCATCGGTAATCTCCTCGCCCCGGTGGGCCGGCAGGCAGTGCAGGACTACCGCCCGGGAGGCGGCCTGCGACACCAGCGCGGCGTTCACCTGAAATTCGCTGAACGCCTTGATTTTTGCATCGCGCTCGGCCTCCTGCCCCATACTGACCCACACGTCGGTGTAAATCACATCTGCGCCCCGCGCGGCCGCCCGCGCATCGGTTCCAACCTCGATCCGGCTGCCGGCCGTAGAGGCAATCTCGCGTGCTCGGGCCACAATCGCCGGCTCGGGAGCGTATCGCGGCGGCGTGGCGACGGCCATGTGCATTCCAACTTTGGCGGCTCCGAGGAGCAGGGAGTGGCACACGTTATTGCCGTCGCCGACCCACGCCACCCGCAGACCATCGAGGTGGCCAAATCGCTCGCGGATGGTCAACAGATCGCCCAGGGTCTGGCAGGGATGCTCCACGTCCGAGAGCCCGTTGATCACCGGAACACGCGCATGCTCGGCCAGCAGTTGAACGGTACGGTGCGCGAAGGTCCGAGCCATGATCCCCTGGACCCATCGCTCCAGGTTTCTGGCGACGTCCGGCACGCTTTCCCGCGCGCCCAGTTGAATGTCCTGCGGCGCCAGGTAAATGGCGTGGCCGCCCAGTTCCCACATTCCGGTCTCAAACGTCACGCGGGTCCGCAGCGATGGCTTCTCAAAGATCATGGCCAGAACTCTGCCGGCCAGCAGCGGCGGCCGGTCGCCCGCCTTTGAACGACGCTTGAGGTCGACAGCGGTGTCCAGCACGAAACGGACCTCCTCCGGAGAGAGGTCGTCCATGGATACGAAATCGCGACCCCGCAGCGTCATCTGAACCCCCAGTGACTCGTGATTCGTGATTCGGCACTACGAATCTTAGCTTTAACGAATCACAAATCACGAATCACTAATCACGCAGTTAGCGTTTAGAGATCCACTCCTTGAGCACGTCCTCCAGATCTGGTTTGGTGATCTCCTGCAGTTCATATCGTACCCTGACAGCCGGTTTGCGGATGGTGATCACACGCCGCAGATCCACCGGCGTCCCCAGCACGACGACGTCACAGTCGGAGGCCGCGATCGTCTCCTGCAGTTCCTTGGTCTGCTGCATCCCATAACCCATCGCAGGCAGCACGGAACCGAGATGGGGGTACGCGGCGAACACCTGGCGGATGGAACCCACCGCGTACGGCCGTGGGTCGACAATCTCCTTAACGCCGTACTTCCGCGCGGCGATCACACCGGCCCCAAACGCCATCCCGCCGTGCGTAACCGTCGGACCGTCTTCGACCACCAGCGCGCGGCGGCCGGTCAGCAAGGATGGATCGTCCACCTGCACCGGTGATGCCGCCTCAATAATCACCGCCCTAGGATTTACCCGGGCCACATTGGCGCGTACTCTGGTCACATCCTGCGGCGGGGCGGTATCGACCTTGTTGATGACGACAACGTCCGCCATCCGCAGGTTCGTCTCGCCGGGATGATACGTCAGTTCGTGACCGGGCCGGTGCGGATCGGCGATGACGATGTGCAGATTGGACCGTAGGAACGGAAAGTCGTTGTTGCCGCCGTCCCACACGATGACGTCCGCCTCGCGCTGCGCATGGCGGACCACCTCGCGGTAATCCACCCCGGCGTAGACCGCGGTGCCGGCCGCAATGTGAGGTTCGTATTCCTCACGTTCCTCGATGGTGACGTCGTACCGGTCGAGGTCTTCAAACGTGGCAAAGCGCTGCGCGCGCTGCCGCACCAGATCACCGTACGCCATGGGGTGACGGATGACTGCAATTCGCCGGCCCAAGGCCTTCAAGATCCCGGTCACGCGCCGCGTCGTCTGGGACTTACCTGCCCCCGTGCGCACCGCGCCGATGCTCACGACCGGGACGCGGGCCACGAGCGTCGTCGCGCCGGGGCCCAGCAGCACGAAACTGGCGCCGGCCGCCATGGCGATGGAACCCACATGCATGACGTGTTCGTGCGAGACGTCGCTGTAGGCGAAGACCACCTGGTCGGCGCGAAGCCGGCGGACGAGCGGAGCGAGTTCCCCTTCCGCGTAGATAGGAATGCCTTCGGGATACAGCGGACCGGCCAGGAGGGGAGGGTACATCCGTCCCTCCAGGTCGGGAATCTGGGTGGCGGTGAATGCCACTACGTGATACTCTGGACGTTCCCGGAAATAAACGTTGAAGTTATGGAAGTCACGACCGCCGGCACCGAGGATGATGACCCGGGTGCGAGACCTCGGCCGTCCCCGCCGCGCGAGCTGGCGGGCGTGCCGCGCGCCGCGCTGACGAGCTCTGATCTTCGCCATCGACGACACCGCAACGTAAGACTACCGGCCTGGGATGACGGCTCACCACTTCTGTGCGCCTACAGGCATTCCTTTTAGGTTGTCATTGCGAGGGAGCGCAGCTCCCGAAGCGAGGCCGCAGGCGTCGTTGCGAGGCCCGAAAGGGCCGTGGCAACCTCCTCCGTCCGAATGAGATTGCTTCGCTTCGCTCGCAACGCTTCGCGGATCGCCACGCGCCTTCGGCGCTCGCGATGACAGAATGCGTGGTCCGTCCTACGGCGTCGCGGCTGGAGCCGTCTCGACCAGTCTGCGCGCTCCCACGTAGCGGGCTGTATAGTATCCTTCGTCCAGCGACGAGATTGCCACAGCACTGGCGCTGCTAGACGCGTGTAGGAACCGGCGGTCACCGACGTAGATGCCTACATGCGAGGCGCCCGGCGCGTAGGTCGTAAAGAACACCAGGTCGCCCGGCTGCAGTTCTGACTGGGTGACCGGGATCCCCATGCGGAAGTAGTCGTACGAGGCCATCCGCAGCAGGTCGGGGGCGAACGCGGAGAAGACGACGTAGATGAAACCCGAGCAATCCAGCCCCTGATTGGACCCCCCACCCCAGACGTAGCGGACGCCCAAATACTGCATCGCTTCGCGAACGACCATGTCGCCGGTTGCCGGATTGCTCTTGTCCCGCGGCCGTGAGACTGGGGCCTCTCGCAGGTCTTCCTGCCGTACCCACCCCGAATCGCCGCCGGGCAGTTGCACCTCATACCATCCTTCTGATATCGCGGTCACCAGCAATTGCGTCTGCGGGGCTACAAGCGCCAGCGTGGTGAAGTAGGAACCTGGACCCCGGCGCACGCGTAACGGCCGCTGAACGGTCACCGTATCGCCGGCGCCTGCGAGAGTCGAAGGGGATTCCGCCGGCGCGGGTTGTGACAGCGTATCGTTTGCGGACGGCACTTTCACCAGAATCGTCGGGCCCGGAGGAGGGATTCGGATACTGACCTTCGCGCCGGGGATGACCAACCGCTGGCCCGGACGGATCAGGTCGGATGTGAGTCCATTTGCCTGCTTGAGGACTGCCACGGAGATCCCAAAACGCCGGGCGATCGAGAATAATGTGTCACCACGGCTGACGACGTATCGGTACGTCACTTTGCGGATGACGACATTACCCTGGGTCGCCTGTTGAGCAGATGGCGTCTTGGCCGGCTTCGGTGGTTTTGGTGCCGGCTTGGCGCGGTCCCTCGCGCCTGTAGGTGGAATGTTTAGGATCTGCCCGGAATGGATGAGCGTCGGATCGCTCAGGCCGTTGTAAGCGGCCAGCGCGCCCACAGTGACGCCATAGCGCAGAGCAATGCGGTAGAGGGTCTCGCCTGGCTGGACTACGTGGGTGCTGCCGGCCTCGACCCGCCCGGATGTAGCCAGCACGATGAGTCCGACGGCGGCAAGTGTGAGGGCAGCTGTGATGGCCCGGCGCATGGTACTACCTCCATGCCCGCCCCTCTGAGCGCTCTAGACACACAAAAACGCAGGGAGCTAGAACCCTTCCGGGTCACGACCTCCCTGCGCCTCTCCCCTTGCCAAGCGAAATGCGTCTACTAGGTCTACTGGGTCTACAATGTCTTCCAGGTCTTGTAATCCGCGCGCACTTCTCTGGTCTTGGACCTAGTAGACATTGTAGACTTTGTAGACCTTGTAGACGCCGTTTATCTCTTCGAGTATTGGAACCCCTTCCTCGCCCGTTTGTGGCCGTACTTCTTGCGCTCCTTCATGCGAGGGTCGCGCGTCAGCAGCCCGTCCTTGTGGAGCGCCGGGCGAACCGCTTCGTCGTTGCGGGCCAGAGCCCGGGCAATGCCGTGCCGGACCGCGCCGGCCTGGCCGGAGATCCCGCCGCCGTCGACCGTAGCCAGCACATCAAACCGCCCCTCGACGCTGGCGGTCTTGAAGGGTTGCCGGATCACCGTCTGCAGCGAAAGGCGAGGAAAGTATTGCTCAAACGGCTGCCCGTTCACAAGGATCTTCCCGCTGCCAGGCAGCAGCCGTACTCGTGCCACCGCATTTTTGCGCCGTCCTGTCCCGATGGAGATTGCCTGCACGACCACGCGGTTACCTCCCCACTTCCAACTTCTCAGGTTTCTGCGCGAAGTGCGGATGCTCCGCCCCCCGGTAGACCCTCAGGTGTTTGATCAAAGTCCGGCCGAGCGAATTCTTGGGCAGCATGCCCCGAACCGCATCGCTGACGAGCTCCTCCGGCTTGTTCTTGAGCATGTCCCCGAGGGAGAACGTTTTTAACCCGCCGGCGTACCCCGAGTGACGGTAGACGAAGTCACGCTGCGCTTTGCGCCCGGTCAGCCGCACCTTGGCGGCGTTGATGACGATGACGCCGTCGCCGGTGTCGATGTGCGGCGTGAACTCGGGCTTGTGTTTGCCCCGCAGGAGCGTGGCCACCCGTGTCGCCAAGCGTCCCAGGACGACGCCGTCGGCATCCACAAGGTGCCACTTCCTTTTGAGGCTTTCCGGGCTCGGCAAGTACGTCTTCATCGAAACCTCTCTTCGGACAAAGCGAATGTTATCGTATCTTGCACAGCATAGTGTGTCAACTGCAGTGGATTCCCGGAATGCGTCTACAAAGTCTACCATGTCTACAAGGTCCACCAAGCCTGCCTGCAAGACCCAATGATGCCCTCCCAATCCTTGGACAGCCGAATGACTCAGCCGGGCTATTGATCGACGGGATCGATCACCCCGAGAATAAGAAGTGCTTTAGCCAGCTGGCAGGCTCGACCTTGGCCCACGCACATGACTTTCAAGCGTTTCGAGGACATACAGGCGTGGCAGACGGCTCGCGATCTCGTGAGAGCTGTTTACAAAGCCTCCGCCGAAGAGGGGTTCCGTAGGGACTTCGGACTCCGCGACCAGATCCGTAGGGCAGCCGTTTCCGTAATGGCTAACATCGCCGAGGGATTTTTCCACAGGTCGGATAAGGAATTTGCCCGGTTTCTGTTCACCGCAAAAGCCTCTGCGGGCGAAGTCCAGAGCCATCTCTATGTTGCCCTGGACCAAAGGTATCTAAACGAGGGGCACTTTAAACGCCTCTATGTTCACGCGCAGGTGTGTTCGAAGCAACTAGCGGGACTCATCTCGTTCCTTTTGGGTGCCAAAGTGAAGGAAGATGGTAGGCTGTTGTCGCGAAACTGAGGCTGGTAGACGTTGTAGACATAGTAGACGCACTTGCGAACCTGACCTCCCAAATCAGGGGTTGAGTAGTCTCCGTACGCCCAGAAACCGGGCCCCATAGAACGGGTCATCAAGTGAGGTGATGGTGACGCCGCCTGCCGTCGAGGACGCATGGATGAACTTGCCGTCCCCGATGAAGATTCCCATGTGTGACGGCCCGGGGTCGTCGGTGGTGAAGAACACCAGGTCGCCTGGAAGCAGGGCCTCCGGGGCCACCACCTTGCTCATCTGGAAGTAGTCGTAGGAACGCAGCCGGCCCAGCGAGCGCACGTAGGGGGAGAAGACCCGGAAGATGAGGCCCGAGCAGTCGAGGGCGCGGGCGGAGGTCCCACCCCACACGTAGCGGATCCCCAGGTAGCGCTTGGCGTCCTGAACGATCCGCGCGCCCTGGGAACCCTCCTTGGCCGTCCGCTGAAACGCGACTCTCGGGACGGGAACGGGCTCCGGCGCCGGCATGTACCGCCGGGCCAGCGTGGCGACCGCCCCCCGGGTGGGAATGTCCAGCCGCTGCCCGGGGAGAATGATGTCGGTCCACAGGCCGTTAGCTTGTTTGATCATGTCCACCGTCACCCTGTAGCGCCAGGCGATCCCCAGCAGCGTATCGCCCGGCCGTACCCAATGTACGGCGATCAGTGTGGCTTGAACCCCCCGCGAGACGGGTTGTGTCGCAGCCCCCGCTCCTGTGGCTGCGCAAGAGGCTACAAGCATTCCTGCAATAAGCACTGCTAGAACAGAAAGTTGATGTCTCATGAGTGATCCATTCGTCCGCCTAATACCAAATGCATGCCCCCTCATTTAGACTAAGTAGACCAAGAAGACCAGGGAGACCAAGTAGACGCAGTACGGGATACCCTATACCTCGACAACCGATGAATCGCCTACGTTGACCTTCCCTGTTGCTCTTCGAATCACTGCGCGCTCTCCGACGATCGACTGCTCGAGCCGCGCTTCTTCAATGATGGCATGGGCGTTGATGATGGAGTCCTTTACGTGCGAGCTAATGACCCGGGCCCCGTCGCCGATGGATGCGTAGGGGCCGACGACGGACGCTTCCAGGACTGCCGACGGGCTGATATATGAGGGAGAGATCACCGTAGAGCGTCGACCGTCCCGCAATCGTACCAGTGATCGACGCGAAAGGTTTTCATCCGCTCCCCGGCGTCGATCATCAACTGCATCGCGTCCGCCAGCCAGTACTCCCCCTTCATCCGTCGGTCTTCTGTGACCATCCGCTCCAACGCCCGGCGAAGCGCCCTGGTATCGTGAATGAGGTACGCGCCGACCACGGCGAGATTGCTGGGCGGCTCGCTGGGCTTTTCGATGATCCGGCGAACATACCCCGCGCCGTCCAGCTCCACGACTCCCAGCCGCCGGGGATCTTCTACCTCCGCCACCCCGGCCACCGACTGCCGGCTGCGTACGAGACCGGCAAGATCGCCCTTGATGATCGTATCCCCAAAAATCAGGAGCACCGGATCCCCGTCCAGGCGTTCCCGGGCCACGTACACGGCATGCCCATTGCCCAGCGGCTCCTCTTGCCGGACGAACTGAAGCCGGAGCGACCGATATCGCTCGCGCATCTGCGCCTCGATGCGCTCGCCCAGGTAGCCTACGACGAGGACAATCTCGTCGACACCCACCGCAACGAGTTCATCGATGATGTGCGCGAGGATGGGCTTGCCGGCGACCTGAAGGAGCGCCTTGGGCTGGGTGTAGGTGTGCGGTCGGAGGCGAGTCCCAAATCCGGCAGCGGGGATGATTGCCTTCATATCTCAGGCAAGCAGCATCCGCATCGGCTGCAGTTCACGCGTAAACGGATTCAACACAAGACCCAGGATCTCCAGGGTCACGACCCCCAACAACGCCTCATCGCCCGGCTGCCCAAGTATCACTGGAGTGTGCGCTTCCCCCTGCGGCAGGATCAGATAGCACTCGGAGACCGGTCGCTCCACCGTTGTTCCGTCTGCGAGCGTAAAGCTCACGCTCCGCCTGGGAATCAACCCGACGGCCGTCCACACGTCAAGCGGCAACAGCGTATAGGTGGCCCCGCTATCAACGAGAAAGCGTATGGGGCGGACTTGGCCGTTTGGACCGCGCACAGTGCCATCCACGTAGGTCAGTGCCATGCCGTGGTTCCTCCGTACCCTCGATCCTTCCGCGTCTCTATGGTTTCACACCTGTGCCCGGCCGTCGAGCGCTCCAATGACCATCCTGCCTAAGGACGGCGCATCGGGATTGAGCCGGTAGAACACGCGTCCCTGCCTGAGATCGGACAGCACCATACCGGCTCGCCCCGGACGAACCGGCGAGTTCGACAGACGCAAACCTTAGCATCGCCGCACCGGTTCGTACGGGGCTCGCTCCAGGAGGCGCAGGTTCCGCGAAACTGTCTTCAAGGGCAGCCGCAACTCGTCTGCCAGGCCGCCGACACACATCTCCTGATTGTGCCGGAGCGTGAGCAGCATCCTCAACCGCCTTCGGTTAGCAAGTGCCGTTCCAACTTGATTGGCCACATTTGGCTTAGCCACCCACTGAGGCGTTTCCGGAGGTAGCGCTTGCCCCGCCCAGTTTTCAAATAGCGCTCTCGTCTCCAGGCATCGGCCTCGTCAACACAGGCTTCATAATATGCCAGTATCACTGGCAGCCTGGATCGGGTAGATCGCACCCGACCTGTGCGGTGCTCATGCATCCGCGCCTTCAAGTCCTTCGAAACGCCAGTGTACCACCGGCCATCCTTCGCACTGTGCAGTACGTATGTATAGACCATAGGCTATCAAGTTGGAACGGCACAAGGGTCTTAAGGGTTGCCTCCGCAGCCCTCAACTCGCCCGTCGCACGCCTAGCCATGGGCAGGGCAAGCATCACACACGGCCGCGGCCGACGCTATAGCCCCGATGGGTCATCTTACAGACACTAAGTCCGGGCCTCACCTTCCGCCGTCGACCGCACCCCCAACATGTGGCCGCTCTTCGCCGTCAAGATTTCCGCTCTCGTACGAATACGAGTAATAGCTGGGTGTGGCGCCCGTCACATCGCGAGACCTGTTCGGGCCGTTCTCAGATTCGCGCGAATGCGAGAAGGGTGTCTGAAAGACCTATCGACCCGCTGCAGTGCCCGGTGGTCGGAGGCGAGTGCCGACGCCTGCTGCTGGGATGATCGCCTTCATCGAGTCACCGTACCGAAATATGATTCGCCGCCATCTGCGGCCCACATTCCCGGGCGCACTCGGAGGCTGAGGGTATTCAGTCTTACACAGTTTGTTTCGGGAGAGAAGCCTTCCAGTCTGAAGAGTCGGAACGTGCGCAACGGTCGATTGTGGAACTGCACGGTGAGCGGGGCCAACTCTTGCACCCGCGCAAAGTACTGCGCCCACTTCACATACGGGTGGGACCGTGCATCGATGACGGCGATGCCGTCGGCACCCCCGAACTGCTGGATCCCCGGCCAAATTGACGCGGGATTCGGGCAGGGTAGGAGGATTATGGGAATCGTATTCCGCGTGTAGTACGCAAGCTGGGCAGTGATTTGGTACCGGTCGGCCACGAGCACCGCAGGGCGTCTGTCGAATGCGCGGACTTCTTGCTGCGCGCGCGCCGCGGCCTCTCTCCAGCCATAGAGCGTTTCCGTTCCCGGCAGCGGCGGCAGGCCGGAGACGAATGGCGCGATGAACCCGTAGAGGACGAGGGTCGCACTTGTACCTGCTAGGAGCGCAAAACCGCGATTCCATAGGGCTCCAAGCACCAGGGCTAATCCGAGGTAGCCCGGCCCGAACCAGTTCCCGTGAGGGGCACCGGCCGCGGCCGCCGCGAGCAGCGCGAACAACATGGGGGGTAATGAGGTCCAGAGCAGATATCCGAAGCGCTCATCGGCTCGACGCTGCCACGCTGCGTACACGGCGTACATGAACGCGGGAAAGAGCAAGAGCGCGAACAACAGCTGCTGGGTGAGCATCTCTTGGATGCCAGCGAGCCCATGAGGAGTGCCGCCGCGTCGCTCGCTGAGGATAAAGTGAACCATGGCCCAGTTATGGGTGGCGTTCCAGTAGAGCACGGGGAGAAAGAGGACCGCGGCGAGCCCTGCCGCGAGGTACGGCCCCGCTCGGACAAGCCACCG
>VBAL01000082.1:23559-23895 GCA_005888595.1 Candidatus Segetimicrobium genomatis | reverse complement strand
ATGAGGTTGTGGCTGGCTGCGTTCGTTGTCTTGCTGCTTGGGGCCTGCGCGCCGTCCGCTCCCGTGGGACTGGCCGAGGTCCACGATGAACGCGGGTTTACCGTCCGGTATCCACAAAGGTGGACGCAGGTGCGGCGCGACGACGCGGTCTGGTTCGTCCCGGCGGGCGCGGACCGGATACCCGACGTCGCCGAGTTCATCGTAGTCGTCACCAGAGCATCGGCTGGCCGGTTGGACGATCCCGCCATCCGGCGAACAGTCTTCGAACTGCTGCCGGTTCAGGGCGTCTCGGGTTTTCAACAGGACGCGCGGACGACGACGGAGGCGCTATGGTAC
>VBAL01000082.1:0-23406 GCA_005888595.1 Candidatus Segetimicrobium genomatis | reverse complement strand
CAGGTTGTGTAGGTCGTGCAGGTTAGGACACGCGCGGCCGGTATCGCAACAGCGCTGCCTGGAGGCGCTGCAAGCCTTCCCGGATATTCTCCACGCTGTTGGCATAGGAGAAACGCAGATAGCCCCGGCCGTGCTCGCCAAAGGCCGTCCCGGCCAGACAAGCCACCCCACCCTCGGTGAGCAGGAAATCGGCCAGCCGCTTGCTGTCCGGCTCGACGCGGTTGACGTTGGGAAACGCGTAGAAGGCGCCGGCCGGCATCATGCACGTCACGCCATCGATCCCCCGCAGGCCGGAGACGATGACGTCCCGCCGCCGGCGGAACTCTGCCACCATACGCTCTATCGGCTCCCGGGGGCCGCGCAGCGCGGCGATGCCGGCAATCTGCGTGAAGGCCGCGGCGCAGGAGTTTGAGTTGACCATCAACTGGGTCATGCGAGCCGCAAGGTCTTTGGGCATCACCCCAAACCCCAGGCGCCACCCGGTCATCGCGTAGGCCTTGGAAAAACCGTCCAGGATGATGGTGCGCTCCTTCATCCCCGGCACGCTGGCGATGCTGTAATGGTTCCCCTCGTACATGATCTGCCAGTAGATTTCGTCGGACAGGACGAACGCATTCGTATGCTGCAACGCCTCGGCCACGGCGGTCAGGTCTTCCCGGGTCAGGACGGAGCCGCAAGGGTTGTGCGGGGTATTCAGCACCAGAAGCTTCGTCTTGGGCGTGATCAGCCGCCGCAGATCATCCGGATCAACGCGAAACCCCCGTTCCTCCCGCAGCACCAGCGGCCTTGGAGTCGCGCCCACAAACCTGGCCACCGATTCGTAAATCGGATAGCCAGGATCCGGGCAGATCACTTCGTCGCCTGGATCCACGAGTGCCAGAATGGCGAAAAACATCACCGGCTTGCTGCCCGGGGTCACCACCACTTCGTCCGGATGCACGGGGATCTTCCTCGTCGCTTCGAGATGCTCGGCGATCGCCTCTCGAGCCTCGAATAGCCCCGCCGACGGCGTGTAGTGAGTATATCCGTCCCGGAGAGCCTTCACGGCGGCATCCTTAATGTGTTCGGGGGTGTCGAAGTCCGGTTCGCCGATCTCCAGATGCACGACCGACTTGCCGTGTCGTTCCAGCTCGCGGGCCTTGGCCAGAACCTCAAAGGCCGTCTCGGTGCCCAGCCCGGCCATGCGCTGCGCGAACTTGACTTCACTCACTGGAGAGTTCCTCCCGGCTGCATGTTAAAAAGTTGAAGAGTTGGAAGGTGACTGCAGTGCCTCTCCAACTTTTCGACTTTTCAACTCTTCAACTTGGAGGCGTCAGCCTCCTGTGATGCGTGTACCGGTCTGGCCGGCCAGCGCGCGTTCCAGGTGGGCCGGCGACGTGATGAGGGCTTCCGGCCCGCCTGCCTCGAGAAACTGAATGGCGGCGCGGATCTTCGGTCCCATGCTGCCCGCGGGAAAGTGTCCTTCACTGAGGTACCGCTTTGCCTCGTCCACGGTCAGCGCGTCGAGGTCCCGCTGGTCGGACTTGCCGTAGTTCAGGGAGACGCGCTCCACCTGCGTGGAGATCAGCAGCAGGTCGGCACCGATGGACTGTGCCAGGAGTGCGCTGGCCAAGTCTTTGTCAATGACCGCCTCCACCCCGGCCAGGCGCCCGTCGGCCTCTCGCACGACCGGAATCCCGCCGCCGCCGCAGGCGATGACCACGATCGCCTGGTGGACGAGTCCCTTCACCACCAGTCGCTCCACAATTTCCGCCGGCCATGGCGAAGGGACCACCCGGCGCCAGCCCCGTCCGGCATCCTCCACCATCTGCCAGCTGCGCTCTGCCTGGAGCCGCTGGGCCTCCTCCTTTCGGTAGAAACTGCCGATAGGTTTTGTTGGTCGATGGAACGCCGCGTCGTGGGGATCCACAACCGTTTGAGTCACCACCGTCACCACGCGTTTGCGGATGTTGCGCCGGCGGAGTTCGTTGCCCAGTACCTGCTGGATTAGGTACCCGATGGATCCCTGAGTCTGAGCACCCAGCACGTCCAGCGGAAGCGGGGGAACGACATGAGCGGCGAGCTCGCTGCGCAGGAGGTTGAATCCTACCTGAGGACCGTTGCCGTGGGTGAGCACCACGTCCCACCCCGCGGCCAGCATGCCGGCGATGTGGCCGCACGTCTCGCCCAGGGCCTCGATCTCACCGGCCACATTGGGATGCGCTTCGTCTTTGACGAGGGAGTTGCCCCCGATGGCAACGACGGCAACGGGCACGGCAGGCTCCTGTTGGGGTCAAAGCACGGCTTAGTGTTCGATATGCGGCGATGGCTCCCCCTCCAGATGGCACTGATCTTGCTCATTTAAAGGGTGAAAAGGCGAGACCTGGAGCGCCAGAACTACTATTGAACTTCGAACAAATTGGCAGTCGGCTCGGCGGGATAGTGCGTCGAGCACGTTGTGTTGGGAGAATATGCTGATGCGCGTGTCAATACGTCTAACAACAATCTTGCTGCTCATCGCGATGGGGCTCATGGGCTCCTCGCTGAGCACAACCAGCCACGTCTCGGCCCAGGCGGTTCCAGTGCAATACGTCCTGGTGGGTAAGGGCGGAAGCCTTCCACTGAACCTGGATGCGCTTGTGGCTTCGGTCGGCGGGCAGATTGTAGAACAGCTGCCTGAGATCGGCGTAGCAATCGTCGAATCCTCTGAGCCCAACTTTGCGGCCGCCGCGGCTGCCATCTCGGGCCTGGATGGCATTGAGGAAGATCGCGTTGTTCCACTTGCGCTTCCTGACCAGGGCGACTCCACGGTCGTGGAGAGCCTGGATACGGAGACTGCGACCTGGGAAGGCGGGGCGCTGGAGGCTCTTAACAGTAAGCCCTGCACCAACCCCCCCACAGGTGACTGTAATCCCGCGCTCGCTAAGTTTTTCGCGGCGCAGTGGGGTATGACAACGATCGAGGCGCCGATGGCCTGGAAGGCCGGGATCAGGGGCGATCGGCGCGTAAAGGTTGCGGTCATCGACACGGGGATCGACTATGGTCATCAGGAGTTCCTGAGGCTGGTCAACGGCAAGGTCGTGAGCATCGTCGATCCGGTCCTGAGCAAGTCCTTCTTCAAGGAGCCGCTGCCCCCAGGCGCGCAGCCCTACCTCGATGTGACCGGACACGGCACCCATGTTGCGGCCATCATCGCGGCCGAGGGCGTCAGCGTGGCGGGAGTCGCTCCGGGCGTCACCCTGCTGGCGATCAAAGTGGCCGGCCGCTCAGGGTTCGCCACATACGGAGCCATCATCGCCGCGATCAAGTATGCGGCCGACGTGGGGGCCGACGTGATCAACATGAGCTTTGGTGACGTCCTGGCCAAGGGCGGACGAGAGAACGCACAGTTGATGGCCGCCCTCAACCGCGCAGTGAACTATGCCCACAGCAAGGGCGCGCTCCTGGTGGCCTCGGCAGGCAACAGTGGGACCAACTGGGACAATAACAAAGATCTCTGTCCAATGAATCCACCGCTTGACCCGCCGCTGACCATCAACCGGTGCATGAAAATGCCCGCACAGTTCCCACACGTGGTGGCCGTTTCGGCGACCGGCCCGCAATTCCAGTTGAGCTTCGATACCATGGGCGTGGTCCCGAACGCGGCAGGCCTGGAGCAGCTCTACACAGACTACGGCATGACGCTGGTCACCTTCGCGGCGCCGGGCGGAAGTGTCACCCGCTACGTCGACACGAACAAGATGCCGCTGGACCGCGTCCTGTCCGCCTGCGCGCGGTTCACCCCTGGCGTGAACTGCAGCTCGGGTAAGGCGAACATCTTCATGGTCGGCACGAGCATGGCGGCGGCCCACGTGAGTGGTGTCGCGGCGCTCATAGACTCCACGGCAGGGGGCGCGCTGACTGGCGATCAGATCATGAAGATCCTGAAGCAGTCGGCGGATCACATCGGGAGACCAGGCAAAGATGCGTGGTACGGCTTTGGCCGGATCAACGCTTACCGCGCGGTGACCGGCAACTAATCCGGCAACATGCGTGCGCGCGGCACGCGAAGACGATTCGGCCATTCACACACCGGAGGGGAGGCACCGCCTCCCCTCCAGATGTTTTTCATAGACGCTGATCCGACTCGACCCAACGCCGGGCCCGGCGAATTACGTAGTAGGCAATTGGCCGGGGTGGCAGTAGAATACGGGACGTGCTGTCCGCCCGCTTTGTTCAATATGGCCTGGGCCCGATCGGCATCGGCATCGCCGACCTGGCGTCCCGCCTGGGCCACCGCCTGGTTGCCGCGGTGGACATCGACCCCGCCAAGGCCGGCCGTCCTGCCGCGGCATTTATCCCCGGAGCGCCTCCAGACGTGGGGATCACCGCCGATGCGGCTGCGGTCCTGAACGCCGGCGCGGATATCGTGCTCCACTCCACCCAGTCGCGGCTGGCCCAAGTGCTTCCCCAGTTGTTGCCGCTGGCCGATGCCGGGCTTGCCGTGATCTCCACCTGCGAGGAGTTGGCGTTCCCCTGGTACCACCATCCGGTCGAGGCCGCCTCGCTGGACGCCCTGGCGCGATCCCGGGGCGTAGGCGTGGTGGGACTGGGCGTGAATCCGGGCTTCGTCATGGACCTGCTCCCGGTTATCCTCACCGCGCCCTGCCGGGAGATCCGTCACATCAGCGTAACGCGGATAGTGGACGTTGCCCTGCGGCGTCTTCCTCTGCAGCACAAGGTCGGGGTCGAGCTCACCGTCGAGGAGTTCCGCCTCGGCGTGGCTGCGGGTCGCGTCGGGCACGTCGGACTGCCGCAGTCAGCGGCCATGGTCGCTCATGCGCTCGGATGGAAGTTGGACCGGATCGAGGAATCCGTCGAGCCCGTCGTCGGTCCTGCCCACATGGTCCAGGGAGTTCATCAGATGTGCCGTGGTATCCACGGGGATGTCGGTCTAATTTCGCTCGACCTGACCATGGCGACCGGCCCAGAGCATCCCCGAGACGAGATTGCCATCGACGCGCTGCCGCCCATCCGTGTTACTGTCGAAGGCGGCATCCACGGAGATCAAGCGACGTATGCCATCGTCGTCAACGCGATCCCGCGTGTGTTGTCCGCGCCACCCGGGCTGCTGGTGCCCACCCAGCTGCCGGCAATCGCGGGCGTCGCCCGCACCTGACGCTCAACCTCCATTGAACATGCATCGAAGCGACAGGTTTTGTAACATTCTCGTCACCTCGTCTCAATCCGGCAGGAGGCGATTGAGGGTCAGAGAACTTTCGAACTACCCCCCTAAATCTGTCTTCTCCATTTGCGCTGGCACAGATGCTTGAAACTTGCTGGGAGGTGGAAAGGTGAATCGCATCGTCTCTCCTACAGCACGAGGTTTGCTGGCCATGGCGCTTGCGGTGCTCCTGACAGTGGCGGTGACTACATTCGTTTTTGCGACGCCTTCGAGTTTGACGCGCGAGGTCGAGAGTCGAGTAAACCGACTCAACGCGTTTCTCCCCGCTCCCTCAGGACAGAACCCGCCGGGCCCGCTGCCGAGATTTCCGCAGCAGAAGCAGAACGAACCGACGATTGCCGTCAACCCCCTTAATCCGCTCAATCTCATCGCGGGGGCCAACGACGAACAGGCAGAGCCCCCATGCCAGGATCTAAATGGTGACGGGGCGCTGAGCGGTCTGGCTGAATGTCCGTTCGCAGCCAACGTCGGCTCATCGGGCCTCTACGTGAGTACGAACGGAGGAAGGACATGGACGGATCTGGGCGTGCTCGACACGGTGACGACAGCGGCGGCTGACGGGTGGGCCACGATAAACCAATTCAGCTCTGGAGACCCTGCGATCGCCTTCGACTCCCAGGGGAATGCGTATTATGCGAACCTGGCAATCCCCAAGAGTCCGGCTGCGCCACAAGTGGAGCAAGGAGGGTTGGCAGCGAATCTGGTCGTAGCGAAGGCTACATTTGATTCCTCCTCGGGTACGACAGGATTGAAACCGACAGACTGGGTGCCGGTGCTCGTCACCGACGGCAATCCGGTCCGGTTCGACGATAAAGAGAACATCTGGGCTGACACGAGCTCGCTCAGCCCCTTCAAGGACAACGTCTACGTCAGTTGGTCGACGTTCACCAGCAACGTCAGATCAATCTTCGGCGGCATCGCCAGCGACCACATCGCGATCGTTCGATCAGAAGATGGAGGTGCCAGTTGGTCGAACCCCGTTCACCTCTCGCGGAGCTGCAACATCGGATGCGGGGGGGTTCAGGGATCGGTTGTGCGCACCGGGCCAAGCGGAGAAGTGTATGTGGCGTGGGAGGAGTCCCTGAACCGCTTTGCGCCGAACGCTATCGTCTTCTCGAAGTCACTCGACGGGGGCATTCACTTCACGCGGCCAAGCACCGGGGGTGCCTTCAGAGACGCAACACCCAAAGCAGGTTTTCGAGACAACAGCTTCCCGTCAATGACAGTAGCCCCGGACGGGACGATCTACATTGCATGGGCGGCACGATGCCCCGCAGGCCCCGGCTGCTCGAGAACCAAGGTGCTTCTCGCGAAGTCCACCAATGGCGGGGACAGCTGGAGTACGCCGATGCTTGTCAGTCAGAGGATTGCAACCGGGACGGAAGATCCCGGCGACCAGTTCTTCCCATGGGTTACGGTTTCGCAGGACGGACCGAACACCGCAGTTAGTATCGTATTCTACGACCGGTCCTACGACACCACCGGCTTAGGGAGTTGCACCGTTGCGTGCACCGTCGACAACACGCGGCTGATCGGGGTCACGGTCGCCACCAGCCTGAACGGCGGCACATCATGGGACTACGCGCGAGCGGACACAACCTCGTCCGGGTTTGACCCTGCCGGTTCTAGTACCAACGGGCAGGGTGCCCAGTTCATGGGCGACTACATCTACGCGGCGTCGGCCGGTGACAAGGTGTTCGTCGTCTGGACGGATGCTCGCAACGGTTTCACCGGGGCGGGAAAGTCCTACGCAATTTCCGGGTCGTACGGCGACAGCGACATCTTCTTTGCCCGGTTGAGCTGGACACCATAGCGAGCCTTCCTCCGCGTCTGCAATCGGCCTTACACGCTCTGAGGAGGTGGGAAGGGTGAGTCAGATCATCGGATGGAAGACCCAGCGCAGGTCCAGATTTGCGCCGGCGAGAGGCTTGGCCGTGCTGCTGACGACGGCACTGGCGCTGTCCCTGGCCGTGAGTCCAAGCTTCGCAGTGCTCGGCGGCGACAGGGAAGTCACGGTCGGCAGCAACGATGCTGTCTTCTCGCAGAACAAGCAGAATGAGCCCGCGATCGCGGTCGACGCCAACCATCCGACTGTGCTGGCGGTGGGAGACAATGACAACATCGATCTGGAGGCCTGCAACGTCGGCAACGATACCACCTGTCCGTTCACGCCCGGGGTGGGCGTGACCGGCATTCAGTTTTCGTTCGATTCAGGTGACAGTTGGACCCAGCCTACGTACACGGGCTTCTCGGCTCGAGGGTGTCTCGGCGTTCCGGTTGTGGCCACTGACACCTGCACCCCCGACCCGAATGGGCCGATTGGCACACTGCCCTGGTATTTCGAGGAAGGCCTCGTCTCGAACGGTGATCCGGCGCTCGCATTCGGCCCGCAGCCGGGGCCGAGCGGCTTCTCGTGGGCGAACGGCTCGCGCCTCTACGTCGCCAACCTGACCGGCAACTTCAGCGCCGAGCGCTCCGAGCAGGCGATCAAAGGCGTCTTTGCAGTCGGTGTCTCGCGCATTGACGGACCGGCAGCAACCGGCCTTACGCCGGCAATCGTCGCTGACAAGAACAACTGGAAGCGGCCGGTGATCGCCAGTAAGCAGAGCTCGACGGCGTTCTCGGACAAAGAGCAGATCTGGGCCGACAACGCCGCATCGAGCGATTTCTTCGGCAACGTCTACGTTTGCTACGCTCAATTCCGCTCGGCCGGCAGCCACAAGAATGGCAACTCCCCTGCGCCGCTCACCGTGCTGGTATCGCGCGACGGCGGTGACACCTGGGATTCCAACCAGCTGGCTCCGGCGGGCACCGACCCGAACAGCAACAACGCCAGCGGCTTCGGCATCTCAGGGTGCACCATCCGTACCGACTCGGCCGGCGTGGTCTACGTGTTCGGCGAGCGGTTCGCGGCGCCGTTTACCCTGCCGACGGTGAGCGAGCACGTCATGTTCACGTCGACGGACGGCGGGAAGAGCTGGACGCATGCCATCTCCGTCCAGCAGGTTACGGATCCGTGCTTCTTCATCGATCCGGTGATCGGACGCTGCGTGATGGACGGTATCGCGGGTGCCCGCAACGATCTCGCCGCCGCACCGAGCGTCGACATTGCGAACGGCGCTCCGACCGGAGCCGGCGCAACGAACCTGATCGTCGACGCCTGGGCTGACGGCCGCGACGGCCCCAATAACGAGGGAGTGCTGTTTAGCTACTCGAGAGACGGCGGCCAGAATTGGTCGGCGCCGACGCGGATCTCGAGTCTCCCCGACCGCGGCTACTACGTGGCACCGGCGGTGTCGCCGGATGGTCAGGACGTGTACGTCGTCTACAACGCATTTGCAACCCCGTTCCGCGACGACACCACTAGCGTGCGCAGCCTCGTGGGGGTGGTGAAGCATGCGGACGTCACCGGCGGTATTCCGGGCGCGTTCGCGGAGATCCATCGCGGCACCCCTGGCGACCCCCGTGGATCGTCCCAGAACACCCCGGTAGCCGAATTTCTCGGGGATTACATTTATGCAGTCGCGACGCGAGATTACGCCGCGGCTGTCTGGAATGATGTGCGGAACGCCTCCGACTGCCCGGCAATGGACGACTGGCGCTTCTCGCTCCGGGGGGGCCCCGCAGCTCCGAGGCCGGCGCCGCAACAGGATTGCCCATCGACGTTCGGCAATTCAGATATCTTTGGCGGTTCGTGGGCCGATCCAAGCCCGTAAGCCAACCCGAGTGAATCGAATGGATGAAAGGGGCGCGACCATGCGCCCCTTTCGCCTTTCCACCAGGAAACGTGGGAGGTCGATTCATATCTGGAAGCCCTTTCGGAGTCTCGGCATCTAGTAATCCAGCACGGCCAGCGCAATGGTCGCGATCACCACTTGGTGCGCCCCGCTCTGCCGCAGCGCCCGAGCGCACTCCATCCCCGTCGAACCGGTCGACATCACGTCGTCCACCACCAACACGCTCGCGGCATCAAGGGGTTTCCGCGCTACGAATGCATCCCGGACGTTGGCCCGGCGATCCTTGCGCCCCAACCCAGTCTGCGGGGGCGTCGCCCGGACACGCTGCAAAGCCCGGGGATTCAGAGGAATGTTGAGATAGTCGGCCACCTCGACCGCCAGCAACTCCGCCTGGTTGAATCCCCGGTCGCGGAGGCGCGCTGCGTGCAGGGGGACCGGAACAACAAGGTCGACGCGTATCCGGGGATCGGTAGCCACGACCTCTGCGATCAACCGGCCCAAGGGGCCGGCCATGGCCTGACGCCTGCCAAATTTGAGCGCGTGGATCGCCTCGCGGAGGGGACCGTCGTAGACGCCGGCTGCACGGGCGCAGGCGAAATATGTCCGGCGGTGCCGGCAGGGAACGCACGTGAAGATGAGGTCCGCCGGTCCGCGCAGCGGCCTGCCGCACTTTTGGCAGACCGGTGGCCGGATGAGCGGGAAGCCGGTGCGGCAGCCGCAACACAGGGGGAAGTCACCGGACGCCCGGCAGACCTGGCAAGCCGGAGGAAAAAGAACGTCAACGAGGCCCCGGAGAAGCGCCACGCGGGCAGTGTGGCACGACCGCCGGCATGTCGCTATGACTCGGTTGAGTCAATCATGAATCAGAAGGCAGAACGCAGACGGCAGAACGCAGCGGACAGCAGGAAACGAGCCGACGCCAACCAGCCGTCCGCTGCCTGCTGCGCTCTGCGTTCTGCCTTCTGGTCGTTAGGTGCCTTCCTCCCAGGACTGAAGGTACTTCCGCTGCTCTGGGGTCAGTTCGTCGATGCGGATTTCCATAGCTTCCAGCTTCAACCGTGCAACCGACTGGTCGATGTCGGCCGGCACAGAGTAGACATTTGGCGACAGTCCCCGGCCCTGCCCGGCCAGATATTCGGCCACCAGCGCCTGATTCGCGAAACTCATGTCCATCACGGCGGCGGGGTGCCCCTCGGCCGCGGCCAAGTTCAACAGGCGCCCTTCGGCCAGGAGGTAGAGGCGCCGGCCGTCTCGCATCCGGTATTCCTGCACGAGCTCCCGCACCTCACGCGACGACGCCGCCAGATCCAGAAGCGCTGGAATGTCGATCTCGACGTTGAAGTGGCCGCTGTTGGCCAGCACGGCGCCATCTTTCATGGTTTCGAAGTGTTCCCGGCGTATCACGGCGCGGTTGCCGGTCACCGTGATGAAGATGTCGCCTTCACGCGCCGCCTGGACCATCGGCAGCACCTGATACCCTTCCATCACCGCCTCCAGCGCATGCAGGGGGGAGACCTCTGTGACGATCACCTGCGCCCCCATGCCACGGGCGCGACTCGCCAGCCCCCGGCCGCACGACCCGTACCCGCAGATGACCAGCGTCTTTCCTGCGAGCAGCAGATTCGTGGCACGGAGCAGCCCATCGATCGTGGACTGACCCGTGCCGTAGCGATTGTCAAAGAGGTGCTTGGTCTTCGCATCGTTGACGGCAACGATCGGATACTTCAGCGCGCCATCCCTGGCCATCGCCCGCAGCCGGATCACCCCGGTCGTGGTCTCCTCGCTGCCGGCGATCACCTCTTTCAGCAGCTCCTGCCGTGTGCTGTGGATAGTGGAGACCAGATCGGCACCGTCATCCATTGTGAGATGCGGTCTGATGTCCAGGGCCTGGTTGATATGACGGTAGTAGGTGTCGCGGTCCTCCCCTTTGATGGCAAAGACGGCGGTCTGCTCTTCCACCAGGGCCGCCGCCACGTCGTCCTGCGTCGACAGCGGGTTGCTGGCGCACAGCCGCAGTTGAGCGCCGCCGGCGACCAGTGTGCGCATCAGGGCCGCAGTCTCGGTCGTCACGTGCAGGCAGGCGGCGATGCGCAGACCGGCCAGCGGCCGCTCGCGCGTGAGGCGTTCACGGATGCTCCGCAGGACCGGCATCTCGATCTCGGCCCACTCGATCCGCTGGCGCCCCTGCTTGACCAGGCCCAAGTCTTTCACATGATGGTCCATGGGGTCCTCCGGACACATAGATGGGAACGCGGGAACACGGGAACCCACCACTCCCAAACTATCGTGCGCGTTCCCGCAATCCCGCGATCCCACGTTCCCGTTAGTTATTCAATAAAGTCCTTCAACCGCTTCGACCGCGTCGGGTGACGCAGCTTGCGCAACGCTTTGGCCTCGATCTGGCGGATGCGTTCGCGCGTCACGCCGAACTCACGGCCGACTTCCTCCAACGTGCGGGGCCGACCGTCATCCAACCCAAAGCGCAGCTTCAGCACCTTGCGCTCACGTGGGGTGAGCGTCTCCAGGACGTCTTCCAGCTGCTCCTTGAGCATGGTAAACGATGCCGCCTCGGCCGGGGCCAGGGCGTCCTGATCCTCGATGAAATCGCCCAGATGGCTGTCTTCCTCTTCGCCGATGGGCGTCTCCAGGGAGATCGGCTCCTGAGCGATCTTGATGATTTCGCGCACACGCTCCACCGGCAGGCTCATCGCGGTGGCAATCTCCTCCGCGGTCGGCTCACGACCCAGCTCCTGCAGCAGGGTACGCGAGATGCGGATGAGCTTGTTGATCGTCTCCACCATGTGGACCGGGATGCGGATCGTACGAGCCTGGTCGGCCAGCGCCCGGGTGATCGCCTGCCGGATCCACCAGGTCGCATACGTGCTGAACTTGTATCCCTTTCGCCAGTCGAACTTCTCGACCGCACGGATGAGACCCAGATTCCCCTCCTGAATAAGGTCCAAGAAGAGCATCCCGCGGCCCACGTATTTCTTGGCGATGCTGACGACCAGACGCAGGTTGGCCTCAATGAGGCGACGCTTCGCTTCCTCGTCGCCCTTCTCCATGCGCTGGGCCAGGTCGACTTCTTGCTCGGGGGTGAGGAGCGCAACCTTCCCGATTTCCTTGAGGTACATCCGGACCGGATCATCGATCGTGACGCCCTCAGGCTCGGGCGTCTCCTCCTCCTCCTCGCCCTTGCCCTTCTGCTCGGCCTCCTTAGCGTCTTCGACGACATCGATCCCCTGCTCCAGGAGCACGGAATAGACGCGGTCGATGAGCTCGATATTCTGCTCGGCCTCAGGAAACTGCTCCAGGATGTCGTCGTGCGTCAGAAACCCCTTTTTTTTGCCCAACTCGACCAGGGCCTTCAACTCGGCCTGGATTCGCTCGTCAGTTACCGGCGCCTCAGGCGCCGCCTTCTTCTTGGCCATCTGCCTCACCCCCCTTCCGGGAGGGTCCTCCCTGCGCCGACCCCGGACTCGAGGTTGCCTCGGCCGGAGTGGGCCCAATTAGTTTCAAGTACTCCACCTGCAGCCGTCGAACCTGCTCCAGATCGCCGGTCGTTTGCGCCTGCTGAATCTGCCCGGCCAGCGCCAGCCGCTGCTGGGCGGCCGGTTCACGATGCACGATGAAATCGATCGCGTCTTTGACCACTCTCTCTTTCTCTTTTTCCACTACCGGCGGATCCTCAAAGACGAGCTGCATCAGCAGGCGCTGGCCATCGTCAGCGATGCGCTCCCGCAGCCCTTCGACGGAATCATCTGGCCCCGCGTATAGCGCCCGGGCCAGATCGCGGTAGCGCGCATCTTGAAACTCATCCGCCGACAGCGCCTCGCCGACCACCCGCCGTCAGCCTGTTCCCGGGCCCGGTCGGGAGTCGGGACCGCCTGCGGCGCCCTGGGGAATTGACTTTTCCCACGCAGGCGCGAACGCAGACGCTGGCGAACCGCGTCCTCGGCCAGATTGAACCGTTGGGCGAGGCTGCGGATGTATTCGGCCTGGCGCACAGGGTTTGACACCGCCCCCACGGCAGGAACCAGCTCGTCGACGATGCGCACCCTGCCCTCAATGGTCTTGGGGTCGTGCCTCAAGGCCGCCATGCCCACCTGGTACTCAAAGATTGGGACTGCCTGCGCCAGCAGGTCCCGGAACCGCTGCGGACCTTCTGTCCGGAGGAGCTCGTCGGGATCGCCGGACGGCAGCACGACCACCAGCACCGGAAGGTCCGCCTCCTCGAACAGCGTCATCGCCCGCTCCATCGCCGCCTGACCGGCTGCGTCAGCGTCGTACACGAGCACGGCCTTGCCGGCGAACCGTTTCAACACCAGCACCTGTTCCATCGTCAGCGACGTGCCCAGTGACGCCACCGCATTGGTGATGCCGAACTGATGGCACGTCAACGCGTCCATGTTGCCTTCCACGACGACGACCTCATCGCGCTGACGGATCGCGTCGCGCGCCCAGTTCAGCGCGTAGAGGGTACGCCCCTTGGCGAAGACCGCCGTTTCCCGCGAGTTCAGGTACTTCGGTTGTGCGTCGTCCAGGGCACGACCGCCGAATGCCACCGGCCGGTCCTGGAGGTCTAGGATGGGAAAGATCAGCCGGTGCCGGAACATGTCGTAGTACCCATCGCCGGTGGCCCGAGGGTGCACCAGTCCGCCTCCAGACAGCAGCGCCGGCGGGAACCCTTTCGTTCTCAGCGCATTCAACAAATCGTCCCAGTTGGGCGTGGCATACCCAAGGCGGAAACGCTCGGTGGTCTGTGCATCGACGCCCCGCCGTTCCAGGTAGTTCCGCGCGACCCGTCCCTTCTCGGGATGCAGCAGTTGCTCCCGGAAGAACCCAACGGCCGCCTCCAGGGCACGGTAGACACGGTCGCGCTCGGTGGCCTGCTGGACTTCCTCTGGGCTGCGCTCCATGCGCACGCCGGCCCGGCGAGCCAGCGTCTCTGCGGCCTCACCGAATGACAGGTTGCCGATGCGCATCACGAAGTCGAAGATGTCCCCGCCTTGCAAGCAGCCGAAGCAGTGCCACAAGCCCCGCTCGCGGTCGATGTGAAATGAGGGGGTCTTCTCCTGATGAAACGGACAGAGGCCCTTGTAGTGCCGGCCCGCCTTCTTTAGGGCGACGTGGGCGCTCGCCAGCTCGACCAGGTCAACTCGCTGGCGGATTTCCTCCTTTATGTCGGCAGTCAGACGGCCGCGCATCAGCCTATTTCTCCAAGACAAAAGGCCCTATCTCTGCGGAGATAAGGCCCTCCGTCCGCAACGAAACACTGTATGATTCGGCGGTCCGGCCCTCTTCCCTTCACCCGAACGCCCACGCCAGTCGGGATATTCCAGGCTTCCGAGGGACCAGGGAACCACGGAACCAGGAAACCAGGGAACCAAGAGGGCCGGTACTTCAAGGACGCCTGGTCCCCTGGTACCTTGGTCTCCTGGTTCTGTGGATTCCTCTCTCAGCGCGACGCGGTCTCGGCCTTCTGGTGCTTCGCCTCGGCGATCACGCGATCCGCGACGTGCGGCGCTACCTCCTCATAGTGTGAAAACGTCATCGCAAACGTTCCCCGGCCGCCGGTCATAGAGCGCAGATCGGAGGCATACCGCAGCACCTCGGCCTGCGGGACCTGCGCCTGGACGATGGTCGTTCCATCGCCCTGCGGCTCCATCCCTAGAATCCGCCCGCGCTTGGCGTTCAGATCCCCGATGATATCCCCCATCTGCTCCTCCGGCACCCGTACGGAGAGGTCCATGATAGGCTCGAGCAGCAGCAGCCCGGCGGAGGTGGCGGCTTCCTTGAACGCCATGGAACCGGCAATCTGGAAGGCGATGTCCGAGCTATCGACTTCGTGGTACTTGCCGTCGACCAGGAGCACACGGATGTCGACGACCGGGTAGCCGGCCAGCACGCCTTCCTCCAGCGCTTTGCGCACGCCCTTCTCCACAGAGACAACGAACTGATTGGGAATCGCCCCACCGCGGATCTTGTCCACAAATTCGAAGCCGGTACTGCGCGCCCTTGGCTCGATGTCGATGAAACACACACCGTACTGCCCGTGGCCGCCGGTCAGCTTCACATAGCGTCCCTGCGCCTTGGCTTTGCCTCTGATCGTTTCCCGGTATGGGACCCGCGGAGCCATCAGGACCACGTCTACGCCGAACTTCCGTCGCAGCCGGTCGGCGGTGATCTCCAGGTGCGACTCGCCCATGCCGGAGATGATCGTCTGCTTCAGCTCGGACGCGCGGTGGACGCGGAACGTCGGGTCTTCCTCGGCCAGCCGCTGCAGCGAGACGCCCATCTTGTCCTCGTCGCCTTTGCTCTTGGGCTCAACCGCCAGCGAGATGACCGGCTGCGGAAACTCGATCGGAGCCAGCAGCAGCGGGGTCTCCTTCGCGCACAGCGTGTCACCAGTTGCCGTCTCTGCCAGTTTGGCCACGGCGCCGACGTCTCCCGACCCGATTTCAGGGGCGGGTTCCTGATGCTTGCCGCGAAGCACAAAGAGCTGGCCGATCCGCTCCGGTTTCCCTTTCGACGCATTGAAGACCTGGGAGTCTGAACGCAGCGCGCCGCCGTAGACTCGGAAGTATGAAAGCTTGCCGACATAAGGGTCGGCGACCGTCTTGAAGACCAGCGCCGCGAGCGGTGCAGCGGGAGTCTGCGCTACCGTCATGGACTTCTGGGTCCGCTGATCCGTCGCCGTCACCTCATGGCGCTCGGCCGGACCGGGCAGCAGCGTCACGATCTCGTTCAGCAGGAGGGACACCCCGATGAGCTTTGTGGCGGCTGCACACAGGACGGGGACCAGGGTGCCGGCCTTGACGCCGGCGTGGAGACCCCGCGTCACCTCTCCCTGTGTCAGCTCGCCGGTCTCCAGGTACTTTTCCACCAACGCGTCCTCGGACTCCGCGGCGGCTTCTATGAGTTTCTCTCGGGCAGCCTGCGCGGCGGCCGTCAGGTCGGCGGGGATCTCGGCTGCGACCAGTTCGCCATTTCGGACCGTGTAGGCCCTCATCTCCAGAAGATCAACGATGCCGCTGAAACCCGCCTCCGCGCCGATGGGGATCTGGATGGGAGCCACTTTGTTGCCGAAGCGCGCCCGCAACGATTGCAGCGTGCGATCGAAGCTGGCATTCTCACGATCGAGACGGTTTACGACGACCAGCCGGCTGACGCCGCGGTGCTCCGCCAGCGCCCAGGCCACTTCGGTCTGCACCTGGACGCCGGCCACCGCGTCCACAACCACGATGGCCGCTTCGGCCGCCCGCAGGGCAGCCACCACTTCGCCGACAAAGTCTGGATAACCCGGGGCGTCGATCAGGTTGATTTTGTGGTCCGTCCACTCCAGCGGGGCCAGCGCCGCGTTGATCGTGTGTTTCCGCCGCTGCTCCTCGGGGTCGAAGTCGGTGGTGGCCGTGCCGTCGTCAACCTTCCCCAACCGGTCGACGGCTTTGGCGGCAAATAGCATCGCCTCGACCAGCGACGTCTTCCCCGTGCCGCCGTGTCCGGTGACGGCGACGTTACGGATGCGCTCTGGAGGATATGGTTTCACACACGAACCTCCTGACTACAGTGAATAGTGAAGAGTGAATAGTGAATAGCAAACGGGGCGAGGAAGGATTGATCATTGGTTCGGTTGCCATTCACTATTCACCATTCACTATTCACCATTCACTATTCACCGCTCAATAGCCTCGTTCCTTATCCACGACGTTCAAGAGGGGGTCCCCGTGCAGGTACCGCCTGAGATTTTCGCAGAACAGGGGAACGGCTCGGTCCATGTAGCGTGGCGACGCGCCGGAGACGTGCGGGGTAATGATGACGTTCTCGAGATCGTAGAGGGCGCTGTCGGCGGGCAGCGGTTCCCGCTCGAACACATCGAGCCCTGCGCCAGCAATCCACCCTTCGCGCAGCGCGCGCACCAACGCCGCTTCCTGCACGATCGGCCCGCGCCCGATGTTGATGAACAAGGCCGTGGGCTTCATCGTTCGAAACTCTCCCTCGCCGATCAA
This sequence comes from Candidatus Segetimicrobium genomatis, assembly GCA_005888595.1. Lineage (GTDB taxonomy): Bacteria > Sysuimicrobiota > Sysuimicrobiia > Sysuimicrobiales > Kaftiobacteriaceae > Telluricultor. The sequence goes on along the minus strand of VBAL01000082.1, from coordinate 6,457 downwards.
CCCTGTGGTCGCTGCCGTCAGCGGCAGGGCTACCACCACGATGTCTGCCTCACGCAGCACATCGGGTAGTCCCTCCGGCGGGAGCACTTTCTCCACTCCGGGGATAGCCGCCGGCGTGAATTTGGTGCCGATCACGCGCAGATCAAAGACCTGCGCCTTGCGGGCGATCTCCCGACCAATGGTGCCCAGACCCAAGATGCCCAGGGTCTTGCCGGCGACCTCGCCCCCCAGCGCATGGCTGCGGTCCCACCGCCGCTGCAGCTGCTGGCGCATGGCGATGTGCAGCCGGCGCTCGAACGCCAGGATAAACGCGAAAACATGCTCGATGAGTGGTGCGTGAATACCATTGCTCGCGGTGATCACCAGCTCGCGCTCGTACACCTCCGGGTACAGGATTTCGTCGACGCCGGCCGCCGTGGAGTGAATCCATTTGAGGCCGCTGGCGTGTTGGATCGCCTCCCGCGGGATCTTCCAACCAACCATGATCTCGGCCGTCGAGACGTCCGCCGCGTTCTGGGACTGCCCGCCGGCGAGGGTGACGCGCACGCGGGGGTCGACGGCCCGGATTTGCGCGAGATGGCGTTCGTTCAGGTTGGCGAAGACGAGGATGGGGACGTCGCGGTTAGACATGATCGTACCGTGTGTCGGGGGTCCGGGGTTGGGCGTCGGCGAAGGCAACCCGCATCAGCGGACCCCTGATCCCTGGCCCCTGACCCCCGTTGCAGCCTCCCCCAGGCGGGTCAGCACGAAGTCGCGATCGAGCGCAGCGAGAAACCACCCGGCCTGAGGTCCGGACGGCTTTCCAAGAAACGCAAGATAGATGGCGCTGAATGCCTGCTTGGGCGGTAATCCTAACTGGTTCTTCAAGGCGTGAATCTGTTCGTGCAACTCTTCACCTGACCACGCCGGACGGCCTCGGATCATCTCGGCCAGCCGACCCAAGAATACTCGCTGCGCGTCATCCAGGGGAACGTCGGGCAGGCGGGACTGGACCTGGAAGCGGTACTGGTCGGGCGCGTAGGTCTGCAACCACCGCCGGGCGTCGTTCATCCGCTGACGCAGCTCCACCCGGTCGGCGTCGGTCAGCGGCGCCCCCTTTTCCCGCTCCGCCTCCCGCTCCACATCGACGGTCGGCATCTGCATGAGGTACGCTACCTTCGCAAACCGCATTCGGAAGCAGCGCGGTTGCTCGCCGTTGGTCCGGGAGTAAAAAAAGGTTCGCGCGTTGTCGCGGATCAGGTCTGCTTCGGCCGGCGTCTTGGCCTGCGCGCCCCCCACATACGCTTCGGCCGCGCGATCGTACTCATCGTAGAGGGTGGGGATCGTCTCCCCGCCGGGGTCAAAGTTGATCTGCTGGCGGTAGTGCGGGCGAACCATGAGAAAGCGTGCCAGTTCGGGGCGCAGGATGTTGACCAGCTCGGCCGCAGGAAGGCCCACCCCCTTACTGGTGCTCATTCTCCGCCCACCGACGAGAAAAAACTCGTACGGAATGGGGTATGGGGTCCGGTAGTTGAACACCCGTTCCACCATCGCGCTGGCCCGTTCGTGGCTGCCGCCTTTGGTCATGTGATCCTTCCCGGCACCTTCGACGGTAACGTGGAGAATCTTCCACTTGGCCGCCCACTCGACGATATACTGCAGCTTGCTCCCGCCATCAAATGGAGACCGCCGCCCGTGGTGGCCGCACCCCCGGGCCCAGGTCACCTTGTCCGGCCGGCACTCGTAGCTCACCTGCCGCCCATCCCACCCGGTCACCACCGTGGTCCCGATGCGGCCGCAAGATTCGCATACCACCTGCACAGGGTGGCGCTCGGCTTTCTGGCTCCCGCTGATCTCCCGGTCAATCTGCATCAGCTCATCGGCGCGATCCAGCGCCACCTGGATTGCGTCGTTGAAGCCACCCGACTTGTACATCTCGCTCGTCCAGTACACATGGGGATGGGCGCCCAGGGTCTTCCACACGTTCTCAAAGCTGAGCCCGTAGTGCCGCGCGTAACTCTCACCGCCTCCGTCCGGCGAGGGGACCTCGGAAAGCGGCACGCCCAGGTAACGGTCGAACTCCGCCGGCACTGTCGCCGGGCGCGAGTCGAACGGGTCATAATCATCAAACCCGAAGAGAAATGTCACCGGTTGATTTTTCGCCAGGAGACCCCGGGCCATGCAATCGTGCAGCACCACGCCGCGCAGTGAGCCGACGTGGATGGGCCCGGAGGGACTCTTCGCGTCGTTGATCACGTGTGTGTCGACGGGACGCGTCCGCAGCACGTCCTCCACGATCACATCAACCCACAACCCGCACTCACCTCACAACCCGTCACCTAATCGACGATTGTAAAATTGTAAATTGGCAATTGCCGGATCGAAGGCCTGCATTCCAATCTACAATCCACAATTCACAATTATCAATGGAGCTTCACGCGCGTGTTCGCGCCTGCTGAGAGAGTTCCCGCAGAAGCGTATCGCGCACGTCGCCGACCAGAAAGAACGATCCGGTAATGACCACGACATCGTCAGGATGCGCCAGCGTCAGCGCGCGCTGCACCGCGGTCCGCCGGTCATCGATGACCTCAACCTGCGCCGCATAGCGCGCGGCTTCTTCCGCCAGGGTGCGCGCCGGCAGCGGTTTCACGTGCTGGGGCGTGGTCGCGATCACCACGTCGGCCAGCGGCGCGATCAGGCTCGTGCAGGCCCGGTGATCGTGCGTCGCGACCATCCCATAGACCAGGATGATGCGGCGGCCGGCAAACATCGTTTCCAGCGCCTGCCGCAGGGCGCCCAGCGAAGCCGGGTTGTGGGCCACGTCGACCACGATGTACGGACGCTCGCCGACCACCTCGACGCGCGCGGGCCACCGCACGGCGGCCAGGCCTCGTCGTATCGCCCCATCTTTGAGGATGACGCCGCGCTCGGCCATGACTTCCGCGGCCGCCACCGCTGTCGCGGCGTTCGTGAGCTGATGTGCGCCGACGAGTGGAAGGCGCAGGCGACCGTAGTCACCCCACGGTCCGGCCAGCTCGAAGACCTGCTCGTACAGTGTCGCATCCAGGGCCTGCCAGCGCATCACCTCGTCCACCAGCCACAACTGCGCCCGGTGACGCGCGCAGACGTCGATGATCGCCGCGCGCGGCTCGGGACTCTGTGGTGCGCTGACGACTGCCCCTTCGGTGCGGATGATGCCCGCCTTCTCCCGCGCGATTTGGTCCAGCGTCCCCCCAAGTACATCCATGTGGTCGTAGCTCACCGGCGTGATCACCGACACCAGGGGATCGGCGATGTTGGTTGCATCCAGCCGGCCCCCCAGGCCCACCTCCACGATCGCCAGATCTACCCGCGAGCGCGCAAAGTGCAGGAACGCCAGCGCCACGGAGAGCTCGAAGTACGTCGGCAGCCCCAGCGGATCACCGGCCATCGCCTCGACGTGCGGCCGGGCCAGCTCCACCAGGGCCGCCAGATCCTCCGGTGAGATCAGCGCGTCATCAACTCGGATTCTCTCCCGGTAGTCGACAAGGTGTGGCTTGGTATAGAGACCCACGCGGTGCCCTGCGGCGTGGATCATCGAAGCCAGCATCGCCGCCGTGGATCCTTTGCCCTTCGTTCCCGCGATCAGGACGGGGCGGACCGCCTGGTGCGGATCGCTCAGCCGGTGGAGGAGGACCTCCACTCGACGGAGCTTGATGGTGTCGGGCAATGCGGCCTGAGGACGGTCCCGTGTCAGGAGGCCATCAATGAACGCGCGGGCATCCTCGTACGCCGAACTCTTCAAAGGGGTCTGGCACCTTTGATGCGGCTCTTCATCGGGGTCTGGCACTTTTGATACATAGACTGCAGTCGATGGCTCCTAGACCGTTCGGGCGGAGCGCATTTGAGACTCTGCGGCCTGGACGGTGTTGCGCAGGAGCATCGCAATCGTCATCGGGCCCACGCCGCCGGGCACGGGCGTGATCCACTCCGCGCGTTCGGACACTGAGGCAAAGTCTACATCGCCAGCCAGTTTGCCGTCCACACGGTTGGTCCCAACGTCAACAACCACGGCGCCAAGTTTGACCATCTCCCCCGTGACGAGCCGGGCCTTCCCCGCGGCGACGACGAGAAGGTCGGCCCGCCGGGTATGCTCGGTCAGTTCGCGCGTGCGGGTATGGCACATCGTCACCGTCGCGTTCGCCTGCAAGAGCAGCAGCGCCATCGGCCGGCCGACGATGACACTGCGCCCGATGACGACGGCATCCTTCCCTGCAACATCGATCCCCGCGTGCTCGAGCAGCCGCATAATGCCGGCCGGCGTGCACGGAACGAGGCGCGGCCGTCCAACCAGCAGCGCAGCCATGTTGATCGGGCCGAGGCCGTCGACATCCTTCGCAGGGTCGACGCGCTCGAACACCGTACGCGGATTGATGTGCGCGGGCATAGGCTGCTGAGGAAGAATCCCGTGGATATCCGGCCGCGCATTCAAATCCGCAATGAGCGCAAGCAGTTCGGCCTCGGACGTGCTCGCCGGCAGGTGAAACGTCTCTGAGCGCATCCCGGCCCGCCCGAAGGCCTCCGCCTTCCGCTTCACGTAAAGCACCGACGCCGGATCGTCGCCCATGAGGACCGCCGCGAGGGCCGGCGAGACGCCGTACCGTTTGATCAGCGAGGCCGCCTGAGCGGCAACTTCACGTTCGACCTGCGCTGCCAGTCCCTTGCCGTCGAGTATGCGCGCCGTCACGGAGGTACGCTTCTGGTCTGCGCGATTGCTCTCCTTTGACGTCAGAACAGGACGGCGATCGTCCCGAGAGCAGGACTCGTCCGCAGCCACAGAAATGCCCCGGCGGCATTGCTCCATCAAGACGTCGTTACGAGGGAGACATCGCGGAGGTGACCGGATGAATCCGCGCACGCAGCATGCGGGTACACCCGCAGCCGACCGTCTAGCGAGACCCTCTGATGGCGAAGCGGACTCGGGGAGTTTCCGGTCGGGCAGGAACGGTGACCTCTACGTCTCCCGCCGGGAATACCGCCACAATCTCATACTCCCCAGGAGGGACCGTTCGACCCCGGGCATCCCGCTGGTCCCAGCGCTCCGTGAAGACTTTTGCTTCGCGTGGCGCCAGGATCAGGGCCGTGAACGCCTGAGTGAACGCCCGGCCCAAAGACCACTGCCAGACAAATTGTCCATCCCTCGAGACGATGAAGTCATACATCTGTCCGGTGGGGAACTGAAACTTCGCCACAGACATGGCCGGATTGCTCAGTGTCAGCGTGATCTCGACCGGTTCTCCTACAGTGTAAGCAACTTTGTTCAGTCGCAGCTCGATCTGCACCCCTCGAACCGTAGCGGGAGCGGTGGGACCGGCCATGGCGCGAGTCAACAGCAGGCTTGCAGCCAGGATCACGACGTTGATTGTTCTCATATTCAGCAGGCGGCCATACACATAGGAAATGACGCAAATCAGGAGGCGCAGGTTCCCAGAGTCTTGCGTTCGATTAAGGCGCGATCGTCACGGTGGCTGGGGTGAGCGTTCCTGCCGCCACGGTAAAAGGGAGTGCCGTGGTCCCCTTTTTGGTTGTCGTGGAGGCCGTCGCGCAGTAACTACCCACAGGCACGGCGTTGAAAGGGGCCACCCCTACAGGCACGAGTGTGCCGCTGGAGCTCGTTTGAGCAGTTTGCACCACCTGCGTGAGCGCGAGGCAGGACGCTGTACTTTTTGTACCTACCCACAGGGCTACATCGGCCCCGCCGACCGGAAGCCCCGTGACATTGTCCTGGACGGTGATTTGAACTTGCCCATAGTTGCTGGGCACCAACGCTCCCAGGGCGGCGGCAGCGTTCACCACCCCCCATCCGAATTGGGGGTCGAAGGATGATGATCCCAGGTGGGTAGCCGTCCGCTCAATCTGGGAGCGCACCTGGGTAGGTGAAAGACCTGGGCTCAGAGCGAGGATGAGGGCGGCGACGCCAGCGACGTGGGGTGCCGCCATCGAGGTGCCCGACATGAGAGTGTAGGTGCCCCCCGGGATAGAGGAGTAAATGTCTACACCAGGCGCGATCACCGAGAGATGAGGACCGTACGTGCTGAACACGGCGCGGTCGTTCGTGGGTGTGCTGGCACCGACGGCCATGACGCCGGGGAAGCCGGCGGGGAACAACACGGTGGACTTGCCGTCGTTACCCGATGAGGCGATGACCAACACGTTATTTTGAAGTGCGTAGTCGAAGGCGTCCTTCAGTTGTTGTGCGTATCCAGGGCCGCCCAGACTCAGGTTCTCCACCACCCGCAGTGACGGGTTTGAGATGGCGAAATTTACCCCGAAGACGACCCCGCAGGAGATGTCCGAATTCGTGCATGATCCGGAAGCGTTACAAACTTTTATTGGGAGGATCCCGGCCGTCCAGTTGATGCCAGCGATGCCGGTACCGTTATTCCCGATGGCGGCGGCGATCCCGGCCACATGCGTTCCGTGCGATGGCGGAGGGAGC
>VBAL01000081.1 GCA_005888595.1 Candidatus Segetimicrobium genomatis | reverse complement strand
TCGACACGCGCACGTCGATGGCCCGGCCGTCCACGCGGGTCTGAAAGCTGCCGTCCTGCGGCACCCGCCGCTCCGCGATGTCCATGTTGGCCATGATCTTGATGCGGGAAACCACCTGCGCCTGCACATATTCCGGCAGGGAGCCCCGCGTCAGCAGCACACCGTCGATGCGGTAGCGGATGCGGATGTGCCGCTCCTGTGGCTCGATGTGGATGTCGCTGGACCGCTTTCGTACCGCCTCTTCCACGAGCCGGTTGACCAGCCGCACCACCGGCTGCTCTTCCGCCAGACGGCGCAGCCGCTCCAGAGAAATCTCCTCGTCGATCACCTGCGGCCGGGGCAGATCCCGCACCAGTTCCTCAGCGACGTCGAGGGACGGGTACTGATTGAGAGCGTACTGGAAGTCCTGGGTCGTGATGACGGCGACCTTCACATCCAGCCCCGTGTGGCGACGGATGTCGTCGATGGCGACCACGTCGAGCGGATCGACCATGGCCACGGTGAGCACGCCGTTATCTTTGGCCACCGGCACGGCCTGGAGGCGGCTGGCCAGCGTCGCCGGGAGCATTTCCAAGACGTCTTCCCGCAGAGATTGGCCGGTGAGGTGCATCAACTCAATGCCGATCTGTTGGCTGAGCAGGCGGGCGACGTGTTCCTGATCTACGACACCCATGTCCAACAGCACGCGTCCCAGCCGCTCCCCTGTGGCCCGGTGGATCTCCAAGGCGCGGTTCAGCTGGTCGGGGGTGACGAGGTGCTCTTTGAGGAGCAGTTCACCGAGTTGCCGCCGCCGGCGGGCAGCGGGAGAAGACTCAACCATGCGAAACCTCCGGGGAAGAGGGAAGAAGGAAAAAGGAAGAGGGGAAAATTGCTGCCAGTGCTGGCGAGGACATCGCCATTTCTTCCCTCTTCCTTCTTCCCTTTTCCTTTGCTACTCGACGTAGACGACGCGCAACAATTCGTCGATGGTCGTGACGCCTTCCAGCACCTTGAGGATACCATCATCGGCCAGGGTCTTCATCCCCTCCGCGATCGCCTGATCACGGATCTGGGCCGCCGAACCACCCTTCAGGATAATCTCCCGGATCGGCTCGCTGATCGGCATAAGCTCAAAGATGCCCAGGCGGCCCTTGTAGCCCGCGCCCTTGCAGCGGTCGCACCCGCGGCCACGGTAGAAGACAATCTCCTCATCCTGCTCCGGCTTCAGTCCGAGGCGCTGCAGCGCTTCCACCGGGGGCGTATAGGCTTCCTTGCAATGCAGACAGATGGTCCGCGCCAGGCGCTGCGCCAGCACCCCGATCACCGATGAGCTGATCAAGAACGGCTCGACGCCCATGTCGACAAGGCGCGTCGCCGCGCTCGGGGCGTCGTTGGTGTGGATGGTGGACAGGACCAGGTGGCCGGTGAGCGAAGCCTGGATCGCGATCTCGGCCGTCTCTTTGTCGCGAATCTCTCCCACCATGATGATGTCGGGGTCCTGCCGCAAGAACGATCGCAGGCCGTTGGCAAATGTCAGGCCGGCCTTGGGGTTGATCTGGACTTGGTTCACCCGCGGCAGCTGGTATTCGACCGGATCTTCGACGGTGACGATGTTCTTGTCAGTCGTATTGATCTTGTACAGCGTAGAGTACAGAGTGGTCGTCTTGCCGCTTCCGGTCGGACCGCTGACCAGGATCATCCCATACGGCTTGTCGGCCATAGTTTGCCCATCCCCAGGCGGGTGCTGCTCTGGTCCAGGATGCGCATCACGACCTTCTCGCCGAACACCGTGGGCAGGGTCGAGACGCGCAGGTCGAACTCCTTGTTCTCGATCGCCACGTGGATCCGCCCGTCCTGAGGGAGTCGGCGTTCGGCGATGTCCAGGTTGGCCATGATCTTGATGCGAGAGACGATCGCGGCCTGCAGCGCCTTGGGCGGCGTCATCACGTCGTGCAGCAGACCGTCGATCCGGTAGCGCACTTGCACACTACGGCGGTGCGGCTCGATGTGAATGTCGCTGGCACCGTCGCCGATGGACTGGCTGATGATCACGTTGACCAGCCGGACCACCGGAGCCTCTTCGGTGAGGGTGCGGAGCTTCTCAATCGAGAACTCCTCACCCTTCTCTTCCGGAATCTCGACGTCTTCTGCGACGGCCTGACGCATCGCCTCTTCCAAATTCACGCCGCCGGCGTAGTGCTTGCCGATGGCGGTCATGATGTCTTGCTCGGCGGCGACGACGGGTTCGATTTCCAGCCCAGTGACCAGCCGTACGTCATCAAATGCTACGACGTTCAGCGGATCAGAAATTGCCAGCTTCAGCTTCTTCCTGGTCTTCTCAATCGCCAGGACCTTGTGCCGGTGCGCCAGGTGCTGGGGCACGACCTTCACGACGTCGGGATCGATCTCCAGCGACGCCAGCTCGACGTATGGCATGCCCCACTGAATGGACAGCACTTTCGCCAGTTGCTGTTCAGACAGCGCGCCCTGCTCCACCAGGATCCGGCCGAGATGACCGCCGGAGCGGTGCTGCATCTGAATCGCCCGGTCCAGCTGCTCCCGGCTCACCATCTTTTCGTCCAGCAGAATCTGGCCCAGGGATTCCGAGCGGGGGCGCGCCCGGGCGCGCGGAGGCTCCGCGTCCTTGGGTGGCGGCGTGAGCTGCGGTCGACCCGATGGTCTCGGGATCTGCCGCTCCCTGGGCGGCTGTGGGCGCGCTGGCGCCGGCGGTTCGGGCGGCTTTGGCACAGGCCTGGGTGGTTCTGCCTGCGGTGGTTCAGCCCGGGGCGGCTCGGGCCGCGGTGGTTGGATCCTTGGCGGCTGGACCCTCGGCGGCTGGACCCTCGGCGGTTGGATCTTCGGCGGCTGTATTCTCGGCGGGGCCGGCGCGGCCGGGGCTTGTCCTACAGATGCAGGAGGCTCGCCGTTGGGTGGCGCCGACGGCGGGACTGGCATCCGCGGCAGCGCGTCAGGCGCCTCCGGCCCCGGCCGGCGTGGTGAGCTGACCTTCCGGTCGATCCGCTCCTGGACCTTCGACGCCTCACGGAGCCTGCCGAGCTTGATGTATACGTCGCGCAGCCCGGTGTGGATCTCTGCGTCATCCGGTGCCAGCTCAGATGCTTTCTCGTATGCCAGCGCAGCCTTCTCCCACCGCTCGCCGGCCACGTGCATCTCAGCCAGCGCGACGTACACCACCACGGCTGCGCGCGGCGTCCGCCGCTGGACGTACAAGGAGGCCAGCCGGACATAGGCCACCGCATCATCCGGCGCCATCTCGAGCACTTTCTTGTAGGCATTGACCGCGTCGTCGAACTGGCCGCGCGCCTCCAGGCCCCGGGCCTCATGGAAAATCAGCGCGCACTCCAGCGTCACATCGCTCGCGGGAATGTTGAGTCGTTCTTTGAACTCCGCAAGATCAAGAGCCATGAGTCTCCCCGGTCGCGAGGACGTTGGAATACGATCGCGGTCGCGCAGTCAAGCGGTCGCGCGGTCGCGGCTTGCCCGCGCCAGGAATTGGTTCCCGCGACTGCCCGATAGCGCGACTACCCGACCGCTCCGTCGTCATTTAGAGTTGACTCGCCACGGCCTGGCGGACCTTCCGCATCTCGATCCGCACACGGCCCAGATTGGCCCCCTGGTTGCCGACGACGGCCAGCACTGCATCCGGGCCAGCCGGTGTCACGGCCACCGGGCCAAGTTCGTACTCGATCAGGATGGATCCCATCGTTCCCAGCTTCAGGGCCTCCCCCATCGCCTCGGCTGCCGTCAGGCTGCTCGCGGCGATCGCCGCCACCGAATCCGTGTCGACGGAGTTCGACGAGACCGATTCGATGGCGAACCCATCACGACCCACGACCAGCGCGGCCGTAACGCCTTCCACCTTGAGCAGCGCGTCGAGGATTCCGCGCAGCCCACCGGCCGCCACGTCTGCCGTTTGCATGCTCCCACTCTCCTCAGCATCGTTGAAACGCTGGAATGTTGGAGCGTTGGAACGGTTATCCGCCATCGGTGTCCTCGCGTTTCAACATTTCAACGCTTCAACGTTCCAACGTCCATGGGTGGTTACGTCACGCTTGCGTTGAGGACGGAGGCAATCTCCGGCATGAACCGGCGTAGCTGCAACCGGGCCTTGCCGACGTTTCCCCGCGGATTGATCACGATTCCCACATAGTAGTCCTGGCCGGCCATGGCCAGCAGCACGATGTACCGTTCCGCGACCAGCATGATATGGTCGATGGGACCCCCGTCCAGTTTCTGGCACATGTAGTCGAGCACTTTGCTGGCGACCGCACCTTCCTCAGAGATCTCCTCAACGGAGAAGTTGGGATCGACTTTCAGCGCTTCGATGGTCGCCCCGTCCATCCCGACGACCACGGCGCCCACCAGGCCTTCGATCCCGCCCACCAGCGATCGCAGCAGGTCCTTTACGTTCCCAGCCATTTCTACACCTCATGCGTTGAAACGTTGGAACGTTGAAGCGTTGAAACGCGGCGGCTCTGCTCTGGCGCGGTCACGTTCCAACGGTTCAACCTTCAACGTTTCAACGAACCTTATCGCCGTTGCTGGCCGACTCGGCTTCCAGCAGCAGGCGCACGCCCTGGAGACGCAACCCTTCCTCGTCGATCAGGCGCTTGATACGCCGGATCAGCTCCAGGTCACGCTGGCTGAACAGACGATGCCCTCCACGGGTGCGGGCCGGGCGGAGTAGCCCGTACTGGCTCTCCCACGCCCGGATCCGCCGCGCGTCCACGCCGGTCAGCCGGGCGACGGTGCGGATGGGGTAAATTGGAAGTTCAGGTGCCACCACATGCTCCTCGGTCTTCACGTCCAGTCCCTCCTTGCCACCCACTCAGACAGCCTCTGGATGCAACGTCTCTCGCAGCCGTCGCAGGGCGGCGTGCATCACGCGTGACACGTGTTTCTGCGAAATACCCAGCTTCCGCGCCGCCTCGGTCTGCGTCAAGTCCAGGTAGAACAAGTAGTAGATCACCTTGCGCTGCAGGCCCGACAGGCGCTCAATCGCATCGGCGATCAACACGCGATCCTCGACCGCCATCGCGCCGCCGGCATGCTTGTTCGTGATCCGGTCCCGTTGGGCAATCGGCGCGCCGTCGTCGCCTTCCCGCTCTTCGTCCAGCGATACCAGGCGCAACGACTCGCGCGCCTGAAGCACTTCAGCCACCTCGACCTCATCGGCCTGGATCACCCGGGCGATCTCTGATGGCGTCGGCGCGCGTCCAATGCGTTGAGTCAGCTCAGCCATGGCCCGCGTGATCCGATGATCCATCTCGTAGAGCCAGCGCGGGCGGCGCACGGTCGTCCCCTGGTCCCGCAGATAGTGGCGGATCTCACCGGCAATCAAGTGCCGCGCATACGTCTCAAACTTCACGCTCCGGTCAGGGTCGAAATTCGTCACGGCATTCATGAGACCGATGTACCCGATCTGGTGGAGGTCCTCCACCGGAATCCCCGATCGGGCATAGCGGCGGGCCACCTGATGAACCAGGGGCATGAAGAGCGTGGTCAGGCGAGCGTGCAGCTCGGCGCTGCGGATGGCGCGGTAGGAACGAAAGAGGACGACAACATCATCCGCCGGCGCGGCTTCCCGGATCGGATGCGCAGGAGCTCTGCCTCCCATAAGAATGCCCCCCTTTTGTCAGCCCGAAGATCTGCGCCGCAGACGTTCGGGTCATCGGAGCCGCCGAAGGAGGGGAAACAAAACTCCTCGTTCGGCAACCCGGCCGACCTCCCGGCGATTTCACCGGTAGGTCCCGTAGCTTTGCGCCCCCAGGTCACCCTGGGTTAGCCTTTGTCGCGAGGAACGTATGAGATTCTAACAAACTGCTGAACAACTTGCAAGATGCGACGGCCCCTGGCCAACTCCTCCTCGCACCCTCTGGCCCCCACCCCCGGGCGGTTTCATGGAGATTTCTAGCAACTTCTGTGCCAGGGCCCCCGGAAATGTTGAAAAGTTGGGTAAATTGCGGGTCAGCTTCCGACTAGATGCCGGTAGAGCGTCATCACATTGTAGACGTACCACTGGGTTTCCCGAAACGGCGGGATTCCATTGTAACGGGTGACGGCGTTGTGACCGGCGTTGTACGCCGCCAGCGCCAGTTGGAGGTTGCTGCCATACCGGTCCAGGTGTCCACGCAGGACGCGTATGGTCGCGTAGATATTCCCAACGGGGTCGGCGGGGTTGATCCCCATGGCGCGCCATGTTTCCGGCATCAACTGTCCCAGACCCGACGCACCAGCGACCGACTCCACGCTGACACGGAATCCGGATTCCACGGCGATCAAGGCCATGACCAGCCGGGGATCGACGCGGTAGGTTGTGGAGTAGTACAGCACGCTCCGGACGATGGCGTCCACTTGAACCGGATCCAGACGGGGATTGTACCAACGGACGACGTAGGCATAGGCCGCAGGCACCATCTCTTCCTCTAACACCGGCACCTGGCGTCCGGCGGCGGCCCGAAGCCACTGCTGAGCCAGGAGCGCGGTCTGCGGACGCGGGCTATGGCTGGCCCGCACAAATGCAGCCTTCGCCTCATTCTCCCGGCTGGCCTGCGCATAGGAGGCACCTAGCCAGAGTGCGGTCTCGCCGGATGGCTGTAAAGCCATGGCGCGCTCAAAGCACGTGACGGCATCAGGGACTCTGCCCAGCTGATAATACGATCCACCCAGCCAGACCCAGGCGCCTGCGTCGGTGGGGTTCTGCGTGAGATAGGCCCGCAGGGCGACGACGGCATCCAGGTGCCGGCCGGCGAGATGCGCCTCGCGGCCGGCGGCGAACAACGACTCGGCGGACGCGGCAGCGGGCCACACGGTCGCCAGCGCGACCACCACCAGGATGAAAACGCAAATCCGGTGCGCGCATGCACCGCCGAGGAGTGTCACTTCTCTGTATTACCCGCCGCTGCACGCATTAGGCCGCGTGCGTCGTGGGAATAAAGGCAGTCGCGCGGTCAGGCGGTCGTGAACTCAGCATCTCTTCGCCTCCGCGACAGCGCGACCGCGCCACGGCGTATGGTCAGTGACGTCTGGCCGCCAGTTGCACCACCCGGGCCCGAATGAGCCGCTCAAGGCGCCGGACGAGGCGCGTCGTGGGAAACTCCTGCTCGGAAAGTGGTTCCACCAGGATCGTCCGCACCCCGAGGAGGTTGCCACCAAGAATGTCAGTAAACACCTGATCGCCGATGAGCGCGGTGTGTTCCGCCCGCGTGCCCATCAATGCCATAGCGCGTCGAAATCCCCAGGGGATCGGTTTCACCGCTGCCGCGACGACCGGCACATTCAGCGCCCTGCCGATGGCCTGCGTGCGGGATGAAAAGTTGTTCGAGACGATGCACATCCGTACTCCCGTCTCACGAACCCGATCAATCCACCGCCGCACCGGTTCCGTGGGGGCGGAGGCGTTCCACGCGACCACCGTGTTATCCAGGTCGAGAATCAGTCCCTGGATGCCTTCCGCGGCGAGCGCCGGGGGATTCAACGCCAGCACCGAGGGCGCATAGCCACTGGGGATCAACCATTTCAGCATTTAGGGCACAGACCGGTAGCGGCGGATGGCGGCCAGGTGCTCCTGGTACGTGCGGCTGAAGACGTGGGACCCGTCCGGCCGGGCTACATAATAGAGGTAGTTGGTCGTTGCCGGCGCGAGGGCAGCGCGAATCGCCGCCAGCCCTGGATTGGCGATCGGACCCGGCGGGAGGCCGGCGTGCCTGTACGTGTTGTACGGTGAGTTGACCTCCAAGTCTTTGTATGTCACGACAGACTTGTGGCGGCCCAGCGCGTAGAGCACGGTCGCGTCGACTTCCAGCCGCATGCCGCGGCGCAGCCGGTTATACAGCACACCCGCGATGAGCGCCCGCTCCTGCGGCAGACGCGCTTCCCGCTCCACAAGTGACGCCAGGGTGATGACCTCGTGCAGCGAGCGGCCTCCTCCCTCCGCCTTCCACATCGGCACGACGACCTGCTCGAAGCGATCCAGCAACGCCCGGATGACCTCGCGCTCGGGTATCCCCCGGGGAAGCCGGTAGGTATCCGGAAACAGATAGCCCTCCAGCGAGCGGATCGGCATCCAGTGCAGAAACTCGTGCGGGAAGAGATCGGCACCCCGTTCCACGATCTCGGCCAGGCGGGCACGCTCACCGAGTCCCTCCACCGCCAGCCCATCCACAATCTCTGCTGCGGTAAATCCTTCCGGGATCGTGACAGGATGCAGCACAACCTGGCCGTGGGCGATGACGTCCACGATGTCCAGCAACGTCATCGACGGCGAGAGCAGATACTCGCCGCCCTGCAACGCCCGGGTCAATCTCCGAAGCCGGACCGCGAGGACAAAATGCGATGAACGCCTGATCACACCCGCAGATTGCAGGACGCGCCCAATCTCGCCGGAGGAGGCCCCGGGAGGGATCACCACGATCCGTCCCCTGCCGCCGGGGTCGACGCCCCGATTCGCGGCGGCGATCCCGGCCGCGCTGAGCGCGACGATCACCACGAGGACGCATGCGGCCCGACGTACCCGTGCGTCAGCTGACGCACGGCGCACCCAGCGGCGGAAATTACTCAACCCGCTCACGGGACCGGCGGCGAAGTTACATTACCGGCCCGCCGCCGCTCTCCTCGTGAGCATCGTCATCGAGATCGCCGTCGTCTGTCGCCTCGTCATCCACGATCTCGACGTCATCGTACTCGGCCGTCTCCTCGATGGCCGCCGCGACCTTGCGAAACTCGGCTTCGTCCTCGACGGCAACCAACGTCTCTCCGTCCACTCGGAACACGACGGCCGGGTCTGCTTGATCCGACGGCTGCAGAATTGCGTACCGGGTTCCCTCAACCTCCACGACGTCCACCAGGCTGAACTCGTGAGTCTTCCCGTCCTCGTCGAGCAGCGTGATACCGTCACCGCGTTCCGTCACGTACGCACCTCACGCATTGCCTGTGTGAGCGTAGCACCGGCGGCTCGGGGGTGTCAACGCCGCCGGTCGAGGTAGGTTTGGAGAAAGAGTGCTGCCGCGACCGCATCTCGCGAGGCGCGGCGGCGGAGGCGGCGCGCACCACCCGCGATCATCGCCCGATCCGCTTCCGCGGTCGAGAGACGCTCATCCTGGACATCGACCTGGACCGGCACGGCCTCGCGCAGGTGGTCAACGAACTTTCGCACGCCGGCGGCGGCCTCTCCCTCTGTGCCGTCCATGCGCACCGGCAGCCCGACCACAATGCGGCCGGCATCACATGCGGCGACGCGGGTCCGGATCTCTGCGATCGCCTGCCGCCGGGACCGCCGGATGATGACGCCGGCCGGCTGCGCAATCATCCCGCCGGGATCAGAGACGGCGACGCCGATCCGCTTTTCCCCGACGTCGAGCGCAAGGATCCTCACCGTGGTTTCTTCGCCGCCCTGATGAGATCGTCGAGGACGCTCTCGGTCACCACGTCCTTGACGAGTGTGCGCACCAATGCCGGATCCTTGACGCCACCCTGCCCCATCCTGTCATGCCCGCCCCCGCCGCCGCCGTGCTTTTTCGTCAGCGCTTCGACAAATTTTCCGGCATGAATCTCGGGGTCAGACGTCATGACAATCACCTGGCCGGTCGACTCCGAACCTACCACGGTCACCACCCGGCCGCCGGACATGCGGCTCAACCCGTCCGCAAAGCTCCGCAGTTGTCCCGGGTCGGAGAACGGCACGACGGTGCTTCGTATCTTCAGACCGTCGCCGCGATCCAGCGCGTGGTCCGCGTGGAGCGCCTGCTCCCGGATTTGGGTGCGCACCTGGCGTTCAAGTTCGGCGATCCGTTCCAGTAGCCGCTTCACGCGATCCGGCTGCACCTCAGGCTCTGCATTCAGTTCTTGTGACAGCGCGGTCAGGATGGACTCTTGTCTGGTCATGAGCGCGTAGGCGCCCCGACCGGTCACTGCTTCAATCCGCCGCACTCCCGCAGCCACCCCGCTCTCCGCCGTGATCTTGAAGAGCCCAGCCTGGCTGGTACGCGATAGATGCGTGCCCCCGCACAACTCGCGGCTGTATGCACCGATGCTGATGACGCGGACTCGGTCCCCGTACTTTTCACCGAACAACGCCATGGCGCCGAGCCGTGTGGCCTCTTCGTAGCTCATCCACCGGGCGCGCACCGGCAGGTCCGCCAGGATCTGCTCGTTCACCCGGCGTTCGATCGCGCCGCGCTGCTCTGAGGTCAGCGCCGCGAGATGCACGAAATCGAATCGCAGACGGTCCGGAGCCACCAGCGACCCGGCCTGCCGGGCGTGTTCACCCAACGCCTCGCGAAGTGCCCGGTGCAGCAGGTGGGTCGAGGTGTGATTTCGCATGATGTCCCACCGTCGAGGCACATCCACTTCGGCGCGGACCGATTGCCCGGCGCGGATGGTCCCGTCGGCCACGCGACCGCGGTGCACGATCAGCCCGCCCGCCGGGCGCTGTGTGTCGACGACCTCCACCGTGCCGGTGGACGCGCGCACGCGGCCGGCATCCCCGACCTGGCCGCCACCCTCCGCGTAGAACGGGGTGCGATCCAGGATCACCTCGACCTGCGCTCCCGTGTCCGCCTGGCCGACCGGTTCCCCGTCGACAAGCAGGGCTACGATCCGGGCGCGCGCCGCATGCTTCGTGTACCCGACAAACTCGGTGCTGACGCCTTTTTTGACAAACTGTGCATACCGGCGGTCGTCGTCCGGTCCGCTGAACGACTGCGCAGCCCGCGCTCGCTCGCGCTGCGCCTCCATCGCGTGGGCGAAGCCCTCTTCATCAATAGCCAGCCCATGCTCCCGCGCGACGTCGCGTGTCATCTCCACCGGGAACCCGAACGTATCGTACAGCCGGAACACTTCCTCGCCGGAGAGCACCCGCCGTGACGCGGCCAGCGCCTCGCCGATCAGTTCTTCCAGCCGCTGCAGCCCGCCGGTCAGCGTCTGGGCGAATCGCTCCTCCTCCTGGCGCGCGGCCGATTCGATAAATGATGCCTGCCGGCGCAATTCAGGGTACGTGTCGCCCATCTCATCTGTGACGGCGCCGGCCAGCTCCGCCAGGAACGAATGGGTCACGCCGGCGGAACGTCCAAAACGCATGGCCCGACGCATGATCATCCGCAGCACATAACTCCGGCCTTCGTTCCCGGGCACGATCCCGTCGGCCATCAGGAACGTCATGGCGCGGCCGTGATCAGCCATGACTCGATAGGCCACCGTGTGCTCGGCCCGCTGGCGGTCGGTATGCCCGAGGATGCGCTGGAGACGATCCATGAGCGGCATAAACAGATCGGTGCGATAATCGTCGTGGGTGTCCTGTAGCACGGACGCGATGCGCTCCAGCCCCATGCCCGTATCGACCCCAGGTTTCGGCAGTGGCAGACGCGTCCCATCGGCGCGCTGGTCGAATTGCATGAAGACGAGGTTCCAGATCTCCAGCCACCGCAGACAGCCGTTGTCCAACGCGACGCTGCAATCGGGCCGGCCACAGGTGCAGTGCTGCGGCCCCCAGTCGTAATGCAACTCGGACGTTGGGCCGCATGGCCCCACGTCGGCCATCATCCAGAAGTTCGTGGTATCACCCAGGCGCAGGATGCGCGAGTCGGGTACGCCGACCACCCGCCAGGCGGCTGCGGCATCCTGGTCCGTGGTGTGCACCGTGATGGTCAACCGCTGCGGGTCGACCCCGTAGCCCTTGGTTATCAGCTGCCAGGCGTACGCGACCGCTTCCGGCTTGAAGTACTCTCCGAAGCTGAAGTTGCCGAGCATCTGGAAGAATGTATGGTGCCAGGGGCTGGGCCCGACGTTGTCCAGGTCGTTATGCTTGCCCTGAACGCGCATACACTTCTGTAAGGTAGCGGCGCGGGTGTAGGCGCGCCGTTCACGGCCCAAGAAGACATCCTTGAACTGCACCATCCCCGCGTTGGTAAAGAGGAGAGTGGGGTCGCCGGCTGGGACCAACGGCGAACTCGGGACCACCACGTGGTCCCTCGTCCGGAAGAACTCGAGAAACGCATCGGCGACGCTGCGCCAATTCATATGAGTCTGATTGGTCATAACAACCACCTATTGGATTGTCGAACTGTGGATTGCCAATTGTGAATTTGACCTGCCATCGTCATTTTCGCAATTTACAATTCACAATTCTCCAATTCACAATAAAAAAAGCCCCTCGTCACTAGGGACGAGAGGTGCGCTCCCGCGGTACCACCCCGTTTCCCCACGACGCGACAAGTTGGAGAGTTGAAGGGTTGGATCCATCTTTCCAACTCTCCAACTTTTCAACTGTATTAGGTGGGGCTCTCTATGTGCCAGTAACGGCGGCGCCGGCCTACTCAGGGGCGGCGAGTCCCCTCATCGCAGGTTCGAT
This sequence comes from Candidatus Segetimicrobium genomatis, assembly GCA_005888595.1. GTDB lineage: Bacteria > Sysuimicrobiota > Sysuimicrobiia > Sysuimicrobiales > Kaftiobacteriaceae > Telluricultor. The sequence continues at coordinate 2 of VBAL01000081.1, read as the reverse complement.
AT
>VBAL01000187.1 GCA_005888595.1 Candidatus Segetimicrobium genomatis | reverse complement strand
GGGAAGGACCAGCCACAATGACGCCGTGGCCGTGAAAGTCGCGGCCCCCGTGCCCCCCGTGGCCACCCCATGCGTAACTTGGCGCCGCCGGGACGAGCAGGAGTGCAACCGCTAGGATGGAGACCGCCGCTATTCTTCTCACTTCACCCTCCGCTACGTCGGGGAGGGTAGACCCCAGACAAACAGGTGTCAATCCTGCGAGCGTCGCCTAGTTTCTGCGGGCTTCGATGGCTGACCAATAAGTCAGATCGGTGTCTGCTTCCAGCGGCGTCACCTACCGCCCAAATGTGACCCCACACAGACACGCCACCGTTAGCAGTACCCATTCCACCCAGGCTCCGTGGCGTCGACGGTCAGGGGGCCGTGCGCGCGATAACCGTGAACGAACGCCTTAAGGTCACGAGCAGATTCACTCCGTCACGACACCAAGTCGACACGGCGTCGGAGCAGCTCGTCGCGGAATCACTCGAAGTCGGTCCGTTCGGGAAGCAGCTCTTCTCCTCCGACGCATGGGGACCAGCCGAGCTGCATTATCTTGGCGCATTGCTGTGGCGCCGGGCACTCTCGGCCGTAGTCGGCCGCTGGATCCAGTCGGGCGACTGGAGCCTGACGAGCGCGCTCCGCGTGACCTCGCTCATCGCGCGAGACAATGCCCGGCGGCTCTATCAAATCTAGCGGCTGCGGCCTTCGTCTGCCGGCGCGTCTCGGCCCACCTGACTCGCATAGCCGGACGGCGAGGTTGCGCCGTGGCTCAGCATCCCGTTATCCACGTCGTCCTGTCGGTCAACCTCCCCTTGCTTTTCTGCTCACCGGCTGCGCGGTCCTCGCGATCCTCGCCGACTTCATTGAAAATCACCGCCCCCACGGCTCGTTGACCGCCGACGCCACGGAGCCCGCGTGGAACGGCTACCTGATCCACGGTGGCATGCCCGTGCGGCGTTACGTTGGGACGGTGGGTGACGCCAGAAGAAGCGGACCGCGACCTGGTCCGCCATCGAAGTCAGTAGAAACTAGGCGACGTTTGACACCTGTTTGCCTCGGGTCTACCGTTTCAGAGGTAGTGAGGTAGAAGTGAGACGGGTAGTGGCGGTTTCCCTCTTCGCGGTTGCACTCCTGCTCGTTACTGCAGTGCCAAGCTATGCATGGGGCGGCGGCGGGCACGGCGGGCACGGCGGCGGGCACGAGGGGCACGGGGGCCACGGGTTCGGTCATCGCGGGTTCCGGGGCCATGGCGTCGTCGTGGTGGGCCCCTCATTCTGGTGGTACCCGTACTGGTGGGATTACCCGCCCTACTACGGCTACCCGCCCTACTACGGCTACGCACCGGCGCCGGTGATCGTGCAGGAGCCGCCGGTGTACGTCGAGCGCCCGGCTCCGCCAGAGTCGTACTGGTACTACTGCCCCAGTGCCGGCGCCTACTATCCGAGCGTACCGACGTGCAGTGAGGCGTGGGTCAAAGTACCGCCGAGGCCTGAGTAGAGACATTGCCGCCGAAGAGAGCCACCTAGCCCACTAGTTCCTCCTGACCGAGACCCCACCTTCTGGTGCCCGTCCCACCGTTCGGCTAGACTCCCGCCAGCCATTTCACCGGGAGGTTCCTGGCCATGAAGGGCGACGTTCCCCAACTCGTCGCCATGGGCGCTGTCGTCGGCGCGCTCATTGGAACGTATCAGCCAGCTTTCCCCGGACACCACGGCTCGCACGTTATCGTCGCATCCGGCACGCAGGCGCCACGCGTCGGCCCGTCAAATCTCTATCCCGATCCCGAGTTGACTCCAGGTGCGACTAATTCCGAATGTGACCCAGGGGAACATCCAGGAGACGATCTGCAAATCTGGATGGACTGACACGATCCGGCCTCCAACGTCGTTCACGAACAATCTGAAGGCTCAACAGCTTCAGGCGACACGCTACCAAGACAAGGTGCCTTCCCACTACGAGGAAGACCACTTCATCGCTCTCGAAATCGGCGGCAATCCGAATGACCCGAAGAACCTCTGGGCGGAGATGTGGGGTAGCCCGGCACATCCACTTACACACACCGGCCCGTTCCCACCCGAGATCGTCGGCGCCAAGTCCAAGGACTGGGTGGAGACACACCTGAAGGGTGAAGTCTGTGCAGGCCGGATGACGCTGAAGGACGCCCAGGACATCATTCGGACGGATCGGTTCAAGTATTACCGCGACGAGAAGCTGAAGTAGAATCCCGCCAGCCATCCTCCACCGGGGTGCCCATGCGGCGGATCGGGCTTGCGGTCACAGTCATTCTCGCTATCAGCCTCATTCTCGCGCCGCTCACTGGCGAGGCACAACAGGCGAGAAGGACCGTTCGCATTGGCTATCTGGTAAGTGGGCCCTTCATCCCACAAGGGCCTTTCATGCGGGCATTCGTGTCGGCGATGCGTGACCTGGGTTACGTCGAGGGCGATAACTTCGTGATCGAACCCCGCTCGGCGGACAACAAACCGGAACGCCTGCCAGCTCTTGCGGCCGAGCTGGTGCGCCTCAATGTCGATCTCATCATCACAGTAGGGGACGGCGAGCTTCGCGCCGCGAAGCAGGCGACCAGTACGATTCCGATTGTGATGGCTCCCAGCGGCGATCCGGTCGGAGCTGGCTATATCG
>VBAL01000186.1 GCA_005888595.1 Candidatus Segetimicrobium genomatis | reverse complement strand
CGAGATCGACCTCCGAGCCGTCGTCGAGGACGAACACCTCGCCGTGCTGGTAGGGATTCATCGTGCCCGCGTCGACGTTCAGGTACGGGTCGATTTTGACGGGGCAGACCTTCAGTCCTTTCGACTTCAACAGGACGCCGATCGAGGAAGTGCTGATGCCCTTCCCGAGTCCTGACAAAACGCCTCCCGTGACAATGACATACTTCACGCAATCACGGGAATGCTCCATCCGGCGGGTCGGTGATAAAGTTTGTGTCTTGAAATCGGCAAACCGGCGCGTGCGGGTGCACGTCGCGGTCACACACAGCCGGATGAGACGAGCGAAAGCCTATATCGACCGCACGAATGGGTGAGCGCGGTGGTTCCTTGGAGCTCGTGAAATACGAAGGACTTCCGATCGGAGCGGCGGCTCCGGACTTCTCCCTGCCGGCGGTTGATGGGAAAATATACTCGCTCGCATCGTTCCAGGACAAGCCCGTCCTCGCCGTTGCGTTTTGGTGCAATCACTGCCCCTACGTGCAAGCGTGGGAAGAACGCACGATCGCCGTCCAGCGCGACTACGCGGGAAAGGGCGTGCAGTTCGTCATGATCAACGCGAACGACGAAGAGGGCTATCCGGAAGACGACTTCCCGAACATGGTCGAACGCTCGAAGCGGAAAGGCTACAACTTCCCGTACCTCCGAGACGAGAGCCAGAAGATCGCCGAGGCGTACGGTGCGGTCTGCACGCCCGACTTCTTCGTGTTCGACTCCTCCCGGAAGCTGCGATACCGCGGGAAGCTCGACGACTCGAAGGAACCGAAGGGCGTGAAGAAGCAAGTGATGCGCGAAGTCCTCGACGCGGTCCTCACCGGCAAGCAGCCGCCTACGACCTTTGTGCCGCCGATGGGCTGCTCGATTAAGTGGAAATCCGATCATTGGCGCTGACGTACGACCGCACGCCGCGTCGTACGTCGTCGCTTCTTGGTCCTCGACGCTTTCCCGCCGCCGGCGAGCGACCGGCGGAGCCCTCCGAGCCGCCACTCGAGGAAGGAGAACACGGCGGCCAGGTTCCCGCTCCGGCGGTACGCTCGGCGGACCCGCGCGGCTTCCGCAGGAGCCGTCTTGAGTTCCTCCACGAACTTCTTGATGTTCAGGATGGCTCGAGTCAACTCGTCGACGATCGGGATCGTCGCTCGCTGGGAGGTTCGGGAGAGCGGATTCAAGTCGACGCTGATGACGATCTTTCCCATGCGGACGAGCGCCTCAGCGCGGTCGCCGTCTTCCAGTGGCACGAGGACGACATCCGCCCCGAAAATCCCGTCCCGGTGGGATAGCGCTCGCTTCGATTCGATGCCAGGAATCCGCGCGTTTGGGCGCGGGCCGAGGACGTTTCGCGCCCCAGCCCCCTCGAGGATCCTTACGATTTTCTTCACGCGGGGTTCCGTCCGGTGAAAAAGATTCACTTCGATCCCGGCGGGGATCGCGCGCGCGAGCTGGACGACTTCTTTCGCCGCGAGCGCGGCCACGTTGCCATTCACCGAGATCACCGGTCGGGACGCCGCGAGGAGATGGGCCGCGGCCGCGCGCTCCGCCACGAGGGCGGGCGCGCTCGTCCCTTCTCCAAACAGGTAGTCCCACGCTTCCCCGCGGCCTTGCGCGACGAGTCCCTCCGGGACCACGATGCCCCGCTTCCATGCACGCACGAGGCGCCCCCGTCGGACGAGCGATTCGTACCGCGGGTGCGATCGGGGGATCGTCATGTCATCCGCTGGATCGCAGCGACGAACTTCCCGCAGCCGTGCCAGAGGGGATCGGCGGTCGGGATTCCGTATTTCTGCTCATATGTCCCCACGACGGCTTCCACCTCCTCTCGCGTCATGTTCTCGTGGTTGATTCCAATCCCGACCACTTTGCCCCCGCCGATGCGGCGCGTGTAGAATTGCAGCCACTCGATCTCTTCGTCCACGCTCGGCATCGGCCACGCGACGACGTCCCGCCGGAAGGACCGCGTCTTCCGGGCAGGGGCGTGCATCATCAGGATCGCGGACGGCATGGACGCCATGATGATCGCTCGGGTGCCGCACACGTAAGCAGGATGGGAGATGCTCCCCTGGCCCTCGACGACGATTACGCGTGCTTGCGTTTCGTCGTAGGCGCGGACGACTTCGGATTCCAGTTCGCCCACCATGAAATCGGCCTTGATCGAGTCGAGCGGTACGCCGTAAGCGGACCCCTGGAGGAGCCCCGTCTGGCCCGTGGCCACGAACGCGGCGGGGACGCCCGCAGCGTTCAGCGCGTCGGTCAACAGGAGGGCCGTCGTCCGCTTCCCGATCGCCCCGTCCGTCCCGAGGACCGGGATCCGGAGGCATGGCAGCTTGCGGGCGAGGTCGCTGAACTGCTTCGACTCCCGGATCGGCCGCGGCTTGCGGACATCGACCAGGCGTACGCCGTGGGTCTCCGCGAGCTTCACGAATTCCGGATCGTCGTTGAGGAACTCGTGCAGTCCCGCGACGACGTTCAGGCGATGCTCGATTGCCTCGCGGATGACCGGCCGG
>VBAL01000194.1:2272-7564 GCA_005888595.1 Candidatus Segetimicrobium genomatis | reverse complement strand
CGACGACGCGATGCGGGCGGCGGTCGAACTGATCCTCGAGATGCGCGGCGGACTTGTGGCGGTGGCCGGCCGGGAGGCAGCGAAACTCCCCCTGCCAATCGCGGGACTGATGTCGGATCAACCGATCGCGACCGTTGCCGAACAGTTCCGAAACCTTCTGCGGATGGCCCGGCGCATGGGTTCCCGGCTGGAGGACCCTTTCATGGCGCTGTCGTTCCTGGCACTCTCGGTGATTCCGGAACTAAAGTTAACAGACCGCGGGCTCGTGGATGTCGCCCGAGGGGAGATTGTGCCGCTCTTTTCGGACTGAAGATGGGAACGGGGGACCCCCACGATCGCTCCGCTCTCTCGGGGCGGAGCGCGGGAACACGATAACGGACGCGGCGCTCAGCCGTCATTGCGAGGCGCCGTGGCAATCTCCTCTCACCGATGACATTACTGAGAGCCAAGCCAAGACCTTCGTACGGATCTCAACCGCTCTAGCTTTCCCTCGTGCATGAGCCTGTCGACTGGCCGCGCGCCAAACACAAACCACCGGCGGACCTCGCGTTCGGGTGCAACGACGGCAGACCGGACTGCGCACAAGATCAGCTGATCCTCCGCCTCATCGAGCTTGATCCTCTTGGCGAGTTTCCCAAACCGCACCGCGATCCTGGATTTCCGCCACGGTGTTACGACCGCGGTGTGATACCCGGACTCGGTGTGCAGATCGCGGCTGACCACCAGCAGTTGGCGTTCCAGGACCAGCCGCGCATCGCGCCCACGTCTCGTTGAAGCCGGCCAGCGGTCCATGCGCACCTCACCGTGCGCCTCGACGTCGGCGAGCAGGCGCTTCGCCAGCGGCGGTAGACTCGCTCTGGCGGTGTTGCAGCGCTTGGGGTCACCGGCAATCCGCACCACGGCCGGGCCAAGGGTGACGTCGAGTAAGGTTTCCCTGCCGAGGATGAGGGGTGCGGTGACGATGGCATCGGATCTGTGGACCTTCCCCAAGACCTTGTAAATGAGGAACACTTCGGGATTTGCCATCCAGCTGCCGCGCAACTGCCGGCCGGCAATGGCCTCGGCCAGCGAAGGCAAGCTGGATCGACCTGTGGAAAGGACAACGCGCCTCTCTCTGATGAAGGCTAACGCAACACGAACATCGCGCATCGGTCGTGACGGCTTGAGCCGATGAAGCCGAAGCCGCGACGCAAGCAGCTGCTTGATTCGGCCAGTATCAGATTTGTCTGTCATTGCGAGGCCCGTCAGGGCCGAAGCAATCTCCAGCTACAGCAATTCCATCTGACAAAGGAGATTGCTGACGAAAAGATCGAAATCCGAATCGATACCGCGACGTTTCGAATCCCGCAGCCCGAGACCCGGCTGTGTCAGTAGGCCCTGGCGTAATACACCCACGCCTTCGCCGGCTTCCCGCACACCACACAATTTCCAGAAACCTTCTCATCCAGCGGGATGACGCGAGGGGAGGCGCCGGTCCGCTCGCGGATGGTGTCCTCGCACGCCTGCGACTCGCACCACCGCACCCTCACGAACCCCTTCACGTCCGCCAGCGCGCGTACGATCGCATCGACGGTGTCTGCCGGCGTCGTGTGGTCGTCGAGGTAGGTCTTCGCCTGCGCGAACATCTCCTTCTGAGTCTGGTCCAGCATCTTGCCCAGGGTATCGACGACCGAATCTAATGGCACCGGATGCTTGGCGCCACCGACCCGGCGCACCAGGATGACCTGACGGGCCGCCACATCTCGCGGGCCAACCTCCAACCGCACCGGCACACCCCGCAATTCCCACTCGTTGAACTTCCACCCAGGCGTGTACGCGTCACGGTCATCCAGCTTCACCCGGAACTTGGCGCTCAACGTCTTGGCAAGATCCCGGGCCGCAGCAAGGACTTTGGCTTCGTCTTTCCCGAGAATGGGGACGATGACGACGTGGTACGGCGCGATCTGCGGCGGGAGGACGAGTCCACGGTCGTCCCCGTGCGCCATGATGAGGCAGCCGATGAGCCGCGAGGAAACGGCCCAGGACGTAGACCAGATGTACTTCTCCTGGTTGTCGCTGTCCAGGAACTTTACGTCGAACGCTTTGGCAAAGTTTTGCCCGAGGAAGTGCGATGTCCCGGCCTGGATCGCCTGGCCGTCCGGCATCAGCGCCTCCAGCGTGTAGGTATTGTCCGCGCCGGCAAAGCGCTCGCTCTTCGGCTTCACGCCGCTCAGCACGGGGATGGCGAGAATGTCTTCCAGCAGATCCCGATAGATCCCCAAGATCAACCGGCACTCGGCATCGGCGTCTTCGGCCGTGCGATGCGCGGTGTGTCCCTCGTGCCAGAGAAATTCCGCCGTGCGCAGGAACAACCGGGTGGCCCGCTCCCATCGCACCACGCTGTTCCACTGCAGCAGCAACAGCCACTTCGCGTACATCGGCAGAATGATGGCCTCCGATGTCGGCCGCACGGCCAGCCGTTCGCTCAGCTTCTCGGCGCCGCCGTGCGTCACCCACGCCACTTGCGGCGCGAACCCCTGGACGTGTTCAGCTTCCTTTTGCAAGAGGCTCTCCGGCACCAGAAGCGGGAAGTAGGCCGAGACGTGGCCGGTGTCTTTGAACCTGCGGTCCAGATAGGCCTGAATCCCCTCCCACAGCGCGTAACCGTACGGCCGGATGGCCATGAAGCCGCGCACAGGCGAGTAATCCGCCAGTTCCGCCCTCAAGGCAACGGCGGTGTACCACTCGCTAAAGTTCTCATCGCGTTTAGGTATCTGTAAGACGGCTTCACGTTCTGGTGTCATCGATTCTCACCGAAATAAAGTTAGCCCCATCCGTTTTAGGGACGGGGCTAACCGTGGTACCACCCTTGTTCCGGCCCACCACTTCGGTTGGGCCGGCGCTCTATCGCAGTTATCGGCGCGGTCCGGACCGGTTACTCCCGGTCTGCTCGGGGGACGGGATCGGCGCTCAATTTCGGACCGGCTCTCACCAAGCCTTCGACTTCGCTCAGCCTGCCCTCATTTTATGGTGACTTGCTACCCTGAGCCTGTCGAAGGGCACCCGGCTCGCTCCACTCGGACAATGGGCGCCTCAGTCCCCCTCATAGCCTGTGACCGCGATTCTAGCACGCGCCCCGGCGGGATTCAACCAGAGCCACTCAACGCTCGATGGGCACACCCACCAGGCTTCCCCACTCAGTCCACGAGCCATCGTAGTTCTTGACCTGCCGGTAACCCAGCAGATACTTCAGCGTGAACCAGGTGAGCGAGGATCGCTCGCCGATGCGGCAGTAGGCCACCACGTCCTGATCGGGCTTGACCCCCTGCCCCTCGTACAGACGCCGCAACTCCTCGGCATCTTTGAAGGTCCCATCTTCCCGCACGTTCTGCGTCCAGGGGACGTTCCGGGCGCCTGGGATATGGCCGGAACGCTGAGCGCCTTCCTGTGGGTAGGCCGGCGGCGCAAGCAGTTCTCCGGAGTACTCGGCCGGCGACCTGACGTCCACCAGCGCCACATTCGGCTGCGCAAGGCGCTGCAGGACCTCATCCCGAAACGCACGGATGGACCGATCGGGAGCGACGGCCCTGTATTCAGCCGGGGGAAAGCGCGGGACCTCGAGGCTTGTCTTGCGACCTTCCCGTAGCCAGCGGTCGCGGCCGCCGTTGAGAATGCGGGCGTCGCGGTGCCCATAATACTTGAACAACCAGAAGGTGTAGGTCGCAAACCAGTTGTTGCGATCGCCGTAGAAGACGATCGTCTGGGTGGGATCAAGTCCCAGCTCCCCGACAATACGCTCGAAGCGATCCTTGGGCACCCAATCCCTGACGATGGGATCCTGCAGATCCTGCTTCCAGTGCAGGCGGACGGCACCGGAAATATGTCCCTGATCGTACAACGCCGGATCTTCATTCGCTTCTACGATGCGCAGCTGCCGATCGTTGAGATGTGCTGCCAACCAGTCTGGTTCAACCAGGACTTCAGGATACGCGTATCCAGCCATCGCTAAACCTCCCTTGCTCGAAGTTCAACACGATCTCCATTCAGGGCGAGTTGGAGGGCCAGCTTCTCCCATTCCACCGCTCCATGGTTGATCGCCACAATAGCGCCCTCTTCTCCAACGACGACCGTGGTCGGAACCGTCAAGATCCCAAACCGCCCGGCCAGCGCCGGTTGGGCGAGGGCATCGACTTCGCGGACAACCACCCGGTCCCGATACCGGCGTTGTAGCTCCTCCAGAGCCGGTTTTTGGATGGTCTTGCACGGCACACAGTCCGGAGTGGAAAACGCAAGCACGAGCGGCCGGCCGTCGACTAATAGGTCGCCGGCCATGCGACGCCGGAACCGCCGCGATCGCCAGGTCAGTCCCAACCAGGCCGCGGCGAGAACGGCCGCGACCAGCGCGAGGGCCAGCAGGCGGTCGGCGAACATCATTCTGCGTGCGCCGCCCTGCGGATGAGACCGGCCCGGCGCAACTGATAATACGCAAAGCAGCCGGCACAGAAGTTGAACAACACATTCGCCATGGCCAAAACGGCCACCAGGAGATCAAGCGTCCACCCCAGGACCGGTGCGCCCGCGACGAGCGCGATCCACGACAATGCCAGAAACGCTGCGCCGACGCCTTGCGCAAACCGGTGGCCGCAGCAATCCCTGCGGCAGCGCCACGCGCTGGTATAGCACTCGAAACAGACTCCACTGCGACCGCGCCGTGCTCGCGGCCAGAATCAGGGCCAGGGCGGCCACCAACCACGACTGGTTGGCAAGCACCGCCACGACCGCCACGACGGTCAGGCTCACCTGATTGAACTTGATTGCATTGTGGTCAACCTTGACGGCCATCACCTGCTCCTTTCCAGCGCACAGTTGTCGAATGTGCAGCAGCATCCCGACCGGTTTGGATGCGGAAACAGGTTGTGTCTTAAGGGGTTAAATCAGTGGATCAGCGAACGCACACCCTGCCTCCGCCCATCTGCGGGGTCCCCACAAATTCGCTCTGGCGAATTTGCGGGGTGCAGACAGATGCATTGCCGCGGGGTGTACTGCACTGCGGATGGACGACAGATGAACCGAACGACCATGGTAACTCCGATTCCTGACTTATTTGCTTAAGAATAGGACCCTCTTCGCGCCCTGTCAAGAAACTTCCTTGCCTCGTCCGGCTGCTCGAGTCAGCGGTCGCTTGTGGCGTGCTCGGCGTCAGCGGCATGCCGGCGGGCGGTCAAGACCGAAAGGATCGCGCGGAGAAGCACAAGCAGTCCGTGGATCACCCAGCCGGCCGGTTTGAGCGTATAGATAAACAGCAGATCGAGA
>VBAL01000194.1:0-2264 GCA_005888595.1 Candidatus Segetimicrobium genomatis | reverse complement strand
CATCGCATCCGCCGGCCGAGACGCTGCAACACAGGGAGCTGCCCATAGAGCAGGGTGAGAATGAGTGTGCTCAGGGAAACCGCAAACTTCTGTACATCGCTGATGTGGATCGGGAAGAGGTCTTCCAGCAACAGCTCCACGCCGATATTGAAGACCAGGATGTATGCCGCCGCCTCCAGCACCGGGTAGCGCTCGATGAGTCGCGTGAAGATGGCGGCCGCAAACCGCATCGTCACGATGCCCAGGAAAACACCGGTCAGCACGACCCACAACTCGCGTGAGAGCGCGACCGCAGCCACGACGTTGTCCAGGCTGAAGGCGAGGTCGGCGAGTTCAACTGCCAGCACGACGCTCCAAAACCCCCGCTCGGCGCGGCGAAGCGGCTGCCCTGCCACTTCCGCGGCGGTTATGCGGGCTTCCTCCGGGGTTTCCCCGAGATGATCCGCGGCCAACTTGATCAGGTACAGCCCGCCCAGCAACAGCAGCCAGCGATTATGAATCACCCAGGACGCGATAAAGAGCATCGCCCCGCGGCCCAGGTAGGCCCCAAACAAACCGACCTTCAGTGCGGCTGTACGCTGACCGCCGAGTAACTTGTGGACGGGCTTTTGCAACTTCCGGAGCGGGCGGGGCCATAAGATGCGCTCGTGACGGGGAAGGTGCGCCACCATCGCGCCGAGTACGGCGGCGTTATCGATGGAGAGGATACCCTCCAGGTAGATCAGCTGGAGGACGATCAGGACGACCGAGGCGTCCACGACCCTGTCATTGTACCAAACTGTTAAGGTTAAAAGAGAAAGAGCTGCTGCGGGGAATGCACAGCGGGCGCGTCGTCGTGCCTGCGCCGCGGTTCGGAGGTGTTGTGCAGCCCGTGCCGCACCTTCAAGGCGCCAACCACTTCCTGGACGTGTCGCCGGTAGGCCGACGGCGCGTACTTGCCGCGGTACATGCGCTCATATTCAGGAATTAGCTCCGGACGTCTCTGCTCCAAGTACTGGAAGAAGGCCTGCCGGGTTACATCTCCCAGGTGCAATGCATTCGTCCACAGCGACGACGCTCCGTATTCCTTCGCCGCCTCCACAACCGCCGCCAGTTGCTTGGGCCGATCAGTAATGCCTGGGATCACCGGAGCTAGTAGGACTGCAACCGGCACACCGGCCTGAGCGAGCGACCGCAGCGCCTCCAGCCGCCGAAGGGGCGGTGGAACATCGGGCTCAATCTCGCGTGCTACGGCTGCATCCATTGTCGCGATGCTGAAGCACACCATCGACCCCGGCCCCTCGGCCAGACGGGCGAGGAGATCAACGTCACGGACAACCATCGTGGATCTAGTCACGATATTGACGGGGGTCTGTGCGGCGAGCAGGACTTCCAGAATCTCCCGCGCGATTTTGTAGGAGCCTTCAGCAGGCTGGTACGGATCCGTGGCCGTGCCGAGATGCACTTCTTCTCGCGTCCATGAACGGTGTGCAAGTTCGCGACGCAGCACTTCCGGCGCATTGATCTTTACAAAGATGCGAGACCCCCAGTCGTTCACGCCATCTTGATCAAGGAACCAGTGCGTTCGCCGAGCGTAGCAGTTGTGGCTCACTACCCCATCGGCGATAAAGTCACCGGTGCCCGTCGTAATGTCGACAAGATCGATATCGGCATAGAGGGGTTCAATCCCAACGACGCGGAGTCGAGCTTCACTCTTGAGCGCCAGGCCGTCAATGCTACGTTTTCTCGAAATTGCTGGATCGACGGTATGGAGGAAGCGCAGGCGCTGGGTAATCCCTCCTCGCAGACGGACACAGTTAATAGGTTTCCCACTGGCCTTATCCCGATGCTCCAGGACATGATCGAATCCAAAAAGGTTCATCGCGCGACAAACATAATCGAGAATGACCGGATCAGTGTTGGCGACGCGGATGGTGTGATCATCGTGGCTCCCCTCTGCGTCGAAGATCCCTGCTAAGAAGCCTTTGCACCAGTCTGACGACAGGGACGGGGGCCACTGGATCAGGTAGTGAACGGCATCAACCAGTTTGCGCGAAGAGGTCCTGATCGCGTGCATCGTCCGGTGACGAAGATTCCCTTCGGCAAAAACGAAAGCATAGGTGGGAACGTCGAAATCGCGGAGGTATCGGTCGGCTCTCTGCAAAGCCTCGATATCGGTCATCGCCAGACGAAATTGGTAGATATCCCCGTGGCGCCGCCCGGGCCTGTTGTACTTGTAAGCACCCAGCAAACCGTCGCCGCGGATCAGCCCCGCAAGGTATCCT